>CAZFKF010000001.1:0-26863 GCA_964518805.1 uncultured Planctomycetaceae bacterium
GAAAACGCCAGCCGGACGTACATGCCGCTCGAATAGTGCTTGACGGGGGTATCGAGAAATTCGTCGATCTCCGCGAAGGCGACGATCTCATCAAAGCGGCGTCGGACGTAGGCCCGGCTCATCCCCAGAAACGCGGCGTTGAGAAAGACGTTCTCTCGCCCGGTCAGGTCAGGATGGAACCCCGTGCCGACCTCGAGAAGCGAGCCGACGCGGCCGAAGATGTCGGCACGGCCGGAGGTAGGCTCGGTGATCCGGGAAAGGAGTTTCAGCAAGGTGCTCTTGCCCGCGCCGTTGCGCCCGATGATGCCGACCACCTCGCCCCGCTTAATCTCGAAGGACACGTCCTTGAGGGCCCAGAACTCGGCCGGCGGCTCTTCGCCGCTGCCGAGCATGCCGCTGCCGCAGCCGCCCATGGGTTTGCGCGTCAGGCCGATCCACTGGAGCAGCCTGCTTTGCGGCTCGTAGCGTTCGTAACGCTTGCTGAGCTTGTCCGCTCGGATAGCGATGTCGCCCATCGATCGCACCTACAAGTAGTCCGGCAGCGTCCGTTCGACACGGCGGAAGAGATACAAGGCCAACACCAGCAGGGCCGCGCTGAGGGGACCGGACAAAGCAAACACCTCCCAACCGAAGTCAGCGGTCCCAAGCAGCGACCAGCGAAACCCGTCCAGTACGCCTGCCACGGGATTCAGACTGTAGACCGTTCGCAGTCGCTGGGGGATCATGGCCGCCGTCTCGTAGATCACGGGGCTGGCGAAGAAGCCAACCTGCAACAGGACCGGCACCGTGAAACGGATGTCGCGCCACCGAACACTTAAGGCGGCCATCCACAATCCAATCGCTAGCGCCACGAGGGCAGCCAGGGCGACAAAGAGGGGTAGGAGCAGCGAGGCAAGGCCAGGGACGATGCGATAGTAGGCCAATACCGCCGCCAAGACCACCAGCGCCACCTCCCAATCCACCAGCCCAACGATAACGGTCGCCAGGGGAAACGCCAGCCGCGGGCAGTAGACTTTGGTGATCAGGTGGACGTTGTTGGGCAAGCTGTTGGCCGTCGAGGTCAGCACCGAGGAGAAGAAGTTCCACACGACGATGCCGCACAGCAAGCTGACCACGTAAGGCACGCCCGACGCCGTCGGCGAGTGCCCCAGGAGACCGAAGAAGACCACGAAGACGGCGAGACTGAACAACGGCTGCAAGAGCGACCACGCGATGCCCAGCAGGCTCTGGCGATAGCGGCTCTTCAAGTCGCGCGCTGCCAGCAGCCATACCAGCTCGCGAAACCGCCACAGTTCGCTCAGGTCGACGAGTTTGAGGCCCGACTCCCGTTCGATTACTGTATGGAGCGGCGTCGACGAGGAGCCGCTGTCCGGCCGACCCGGCCATTCATTGGCTTCGCCCGGTGCTGTCTCGTTGAACGTCACCCGATGGACTATGCTTGCCACGTCGAACCTCACTCGTGCTCTTGCGTCGGCAAGTCAATATAGCCCCCGTGTGTTGCACGCAGATTAGCGCGAGGTTAATTCTGCGTCATCGGGCGCCGTTTGAGTCGGCCGACGTCCCTTGGGGATGAAGCAAGTTCCGCCGGCTACTTGCGCAGCCAGAGGTAGCGGAGAAGCCCGTGCAGACGGATGCCGCCGCCCAGGGCGAGGATGCGCTGCACCGGGCGCTGCGGATACGCCTGCTGGTATGCGTCCAGCTCGGTCTTGACCTCCTGAAACAAGTCCTCGAAGACCGGCTGAACTGCCTCGTAGAGGGCGGCGGAATTGGCGGCGCTGGCGGGGTTTCGCTTCCATTGCTCGGCTTTGGCGAAGGGGATGCGGAACTGGCGAACCAGGGCCTTGCTGGCCCGATCGACACCCATGCTCGCCGTGCGGAACCACAGCCAGTCCCGACCGCTGACGATGAAGTTGGTCGAATCGGCCCCGATGTCGAGGATGGCCACCGGCGCGTCGGAGGAGGGCGTTTCGGGGTGGGCTTCCGCGTCTGGCGACCCGAAGGCGTAGGACACGAAGTTGTGCAGGGCCAGGCAGTCGTGCTGGACGATGTCGATCCGTAGCCCCATGTTGTGCATCGCCGCCAGCCAGGTCTTGAGCAGAAGGCGATTGACCCCAAATAGCCCCACTTGGATCTTGCCCGGCGGATCCGCGAGGGCCGCGCTTTCGTCGAGAATGGCGGACCGCCATTCGAGATCCGCCAGCGCCATCGGGAACGCGCCGATGCCGGCGTACTGGAGGGCGGCGTCGAACTTGTCGGGGGTCAGCGGCGGCATTTCGACGGGGCGGACCCAAACGCTCCGCGGCGGCAGGCTGAGGCAGACCCGGTCCGCCGTGCAATCGTTCTTGGCGAAGAACATGCCCACCGACGCCTCGATCAGCGAGCGTTGTTGGGTCTCGCTGGCGGCCTGGCTGAGGATCTTGTCGTGTTCGACGACGTCGCAGGCGGCCAGGACGACCGGTTCGGCGGGATCGTCGCCGCGCGTGAGTTTGACCGCCTTGAGACCGCTGGAGCCTAGATCGATTCCCCAGGCTGACCGTGCCCGCCGCTTCGACAGCCATCGCACGGCCTTCTGCCACAGCTTGCCGTCGTCGGGCAGCAAGTTGATCTCGATGGCCGCCTCTCCAAGTCCCTGGAGGGCCGCGCCGCAGGCCACGGCGAATCGCCCTGGATTCTGCAACAGCGGGGCGGGATCGAGGGCCGGATCGAGTTCAATCTGCCCCAGGCCAGTGGCCCACTCCACGGGGAGCCCGATCGCCGCGTGCTCAGGCAGCGTCTTCCATCCCGGTCCGATCTGATCGAGATTGCGAGGATGGTCGCGAAAGCGTTTCTCCAACTTCGTGCACAGCAATGCCAGTTCGTCGTCCTGAGGCGCCATCTGGCGCGCCTTGGCCGCCAGTTCGACAAGGCACTCGTCGATCAGCGGAGCGCTGCTGAGATCCCAACGAAGGTGGAGCATTTCCCATGCTCGATCGCGGATCGCCCGCAACTCGTCGGTCTGAAGCGACTCGGGGATTTGGCTCAGGATCTTCTTGACTTCGCTATAGCGGCACTTGGCCAGCCGGAGCTGAGCGACTTCCACCAGGCGGGCCGAAATCCGGGCCCCGAGCCGCGCTGCCTCGGCGTGATCGGGTTGCAGGGTCAGCAGCCGTCCTACCTTGGCCAACGCCTCAGGCGTCAGAGCCGCTTGCCCCAACGTGTCCAGTTCCACGCTCAACTGCCCAATGTCCCGGAGCGAGGATCGGCATTCCTCGATCAGGCGGGCGGACTCCTCGGTGCGAACCGCCGGCGGCACGGCTTCGAGCACCACCAACGCCTGTTGGAAGTCGCGACGAAGCATCAGGTCGCGGGCTTTCTTTTCCGCCGCGATGGTCTTCTCCTGCCAAGCCCGACTCTGGGAGACGCACTGCGGAATACGCTGAGCGGCGCGCTCCGCGAAATCGCGCAACCGGGAATCCTGGAGGGCGGCGATGGTCCGCAACAGGGCTAGCGCCTTGTCGAAGTGTCCCTCTCTCTCCAATTGGGTCGCCCTGTCGAGTTCCCCGTCAAGCTGCGCTAGTTGCTCCTGGAGCCAGTCAAGAAGGTTGGCTCCGCAGGCCCCGCAGAACTTCTCCGTGGCCGCGTTCGACGTACCGCATTGATAGCACGGCTCCCAAAGCCCGTGGCCGCAGTCGTGACAGAAGCGGTTTGTGGGTGGGTTGAGCGCGCGACAGGCCGCGCAGCGAATGCGGTCACCGCGCGCAGGAGGCGCAGCAGAAGCGCCCCCGGCAACTGGATTCTCTCGACCGTCCGATGGCGGCGCGCTGTGGCCCGATGCCGGTTTGGTCGAACGGTGAACGGCCATCGATTCCCTGCTATGGAAGCCCATCAGCAACGGGCTCCGCCCTGGCTTGCGCCTTCATCCTCGGGCCGGCTTGCAGCGACGGAACGGTGACGACCAGAACCTCAACCGTGATCTCCTGGCGCTTGTCCGGCGGTGTCTCCGACTTCGCGTTGGCCCTCGTCAGGAGCACGTCCACCGAGCGGCATTGGCCATCCTCATCGTTCGAGACAAGGCCCTCCAGCCACACCCCGTCGGAAATGGAGTGGGTCTGGGCCGGCTTGTCCATTCGCTGCTTGAACACTCGCAGGTAATGGCCCAGCACGGCTCGCGGAAAGCCCATTTCCTCAATCCGGACGTACGAGACATCGACGGGCTCGCACCCTGCCCCTCCGTCCTTGGCCGCTTGGACTCCAGGCCAGCGGACGCGATGGGACGCCACCACCGACGCCTCCGGGTGGAGCGTGATTCCCGCCAACGGCACCGCGTTCTCCGCATCCTTGGCGCGGTCTGATGCACGACGATCGCGGGCCTTTTCGAGACCCGCGATCAGCAGCCGTCGGCAATACTCCCTCACCACGGCCTCTTCCGCTGCGAGCCACGCCTTCCGCGCCTTCTCGGACTTCCCTTTCTCCGTCTTTCGAGCTTCCGCCTCGCTCTTCGATGGATCGCCCCGCTTCGCCGAAGAACGAACCGAAGCTGCGGCGCGTTTCGCTTCCTCGCTATCAGCGTTCGGACGGGTGTCCCGCACGCTTTTGAGCACGGGCAGGATTCCGGGCTCGCCAAAAAACGATTTCGTCCAGCCGGCAGAGACCAGCGCGTCGGGACTCTCTTCCCAATGTCGCGCGAAGGTACGCGCGAGTCGCAACCGGGCCTCGGTCCTGGGGATCGTGGCGGCAAGCAGCACTGTGGTCGGGCTCTGGCCGAGGGTGTCCATCGCCACTTGCCGCTCATTCAAGAGCGCCGCGACGCCCCTATCCCATAGAACGCGGACGGCGCGAGCAACCCATTCGCCATTCGTCTCGGCACCGAGCGCGGCCGTACGCATGCGATCATCCCCCAATCCGAACACCTGGATCACGGCTTTATGGCTGCACTCCAGGAGTTGTCTCTCGATGCGCGTCTCGACCTCCGGAGCCATGCGTGCGCTTCGGAACAACAGCGATTGGGCTTCGAGGTTTTCCGGACGGTTCCGTTCCAGCAACGGAATCGCGAGATTGCGCAAGTCCGCGGCGCATGCCGGTTCCGCTATCTCCTTGGCGAGACGTTGCCGGATCCCGCTTCCTCCGCTTTGATCGATGACTCCGAGGGCCAGTCTCTGGAGGTCTGCAGGCGTTATCCGGCCTTGGCCGAAAGCGCGAACAACCCCGGGTTGGGTCAACGCCGCAAGCAGCACACTGTTGTTCTCGTCGGAAGGCGTCTCGGCCATGGCCTTCAACGTCGCCTGCAGCAGGGCTTCATCGTCTTCCAGACGCAAGGTGCCGGCCAAGATGTCGGCAATCAGTTGCCGGCCCGCCGACGTGCGGTTCGCCGCCAGCGTCTTCGCGATGAGAGCCAAGGCTTGCGGCGGAAGAGGCGGGGTTGCCAAGGGTGGTTTCGTGGCGGCTGCCGAGTCCTTGGCGTCGGTCGATGGTTTCGGCGCCAACAAGTTCCTCAGAAAGACCGCCTGTGGCTCCTCGTTCGGAAAACGCTCGGCCCGATACTCCAATGCGGCCAGCAACCGAGGGTCGTTTCCGGATCGAGCGGCGAAGAAGTCAGCGTCCTTCCAGGCGGCGAGATCTTTGGGAAGAGGTGCGGTTTGCGGCATCTTGGCTTCCGCAACGGACGGAGGCGTCGTTGCGGTGGGGCCCGGCGTAGGGTTGCCAGGACTTGCCGCCACCTTGGGTGGTTCGGCAGCGTTCTGTGCTTTCTTCGCTTCTTCTGCCGCCCGTTTGGCCTCGTCGTTCTTTCTCTTCTCAGCCTCCGCGTCCCGCCTGCGCTCCTCCTCTTTCTTGGCTTCTGACTCCCGACGGTCCTTATGTTGCTTGAGCCACTCCTCTTTGGACATTCCCCCCCAGGCAGCGAACGGGTCCGCCTTGCGCTTCCCATAGCCGCGCATCAGCACCGATCCCGCCACGGCAATCAACACGACAACAGCGACCGCACCCACGATCTTCCAAGGGATTTCGCGAGCCTTCCTGCCTCGGATCGTCTTCCCACGCGCTGCCATCAATGGCTCCTTGAGCTGCCGAAAACTGCCAGTTGCACGTTCAGCCGCAGGCGCGGGACGCGCGGATGATCGGTCACGATCACGATCTCCCCGTGGTTGCTCGCCAAGAAGTTGCAGGGCGGCGCGTCAGAAGGAACCTCCACGGCGATTCGATAGACCCCGGCCTTGGCTGGATCAACCACCAATGGGACCACGCGGACGCGAAGGAACTCGGGCCGGGTCTCGATCCGTTGGACCGCAATCCGCCGCGGCTCGCCGCGAACGATGAGTGTCAAGTGCTCTTGGATCGTCTCCCCCTGCTGCAAAACACCCAGCTTCAGCGCGTCGAACTCGATCTTCTCTCCCGAGATCTCCAGGAAACCAGGCACCTGCCCGCAAAGCTTGATTTGGCAGCTCTGGCGCGGCGCTGCCCCGTCGCGAGGGTCCACCTCAATGCGTAGGGACTCCGAGAAAGGGCCGCCGGTGGGCATATCGTCTGGCAACGTTATCTTGAGCCGATAGCCGGCAAGCGCGGCGTGCCGCTTGAGCCATTCCTTGTCCGCGGGCTCGACGCTGCACGCCACCTTCGCCCGGCTGGATTCGGTCTTGGCGACGACGAATCGCGGCCACTGTTGGGAGTAGACAAACGCTTCCGCCGTCTCCTTCGCCCCTGGCAAGACACTGCCGAAATACAACTCATCCGGCTCGACGCCCAACAGAACCCGGACCGATCCCATGATTCGCAGCTTCAACTCGCGTTGGTCGGGATCGTTCGTGCGAATCGAGGCCGTCTGATGGAAGGGCCCCTCCTTTTCCGTTGGTTTCAAGCGCAAAGTGATCCGTCCTTCTTCGCCGGGCATGATTGAGCGGTCGCTCAGGCCGCTCATGGTGCACTTGCAGGTGGTGGGCCCCTGCTCCAGTTCCAGCGGCGCGGTTCCCTGGTTGCGAACCACGAACACGTGTTCGACCTCGGCCAGCGGGGCCATGACGCCGAAATTGTGTTCCGTCTTGTCGATGACCAGCCTCGGCCGGCCTTGGGGAATGGCGGGCGGCGGATCGGCGATTTGGACATTCTCTTTGACCTGCTCTACAGGCCGCGTCTCAGCGATCCGGGCCTGCAACGAATCCCACGCCTGAAGGCAAACCCCCGCGCCGCATAGCGTCGCCATGCTCAGGATGAGCACAATCCAGAACAACCGCTTCATCGACACTCCTTCCCACGCAGCGCATCGAGAAAGGGCACCAACGTACCCTGTCGTTAACGGCCCATCTTAAGGTTCACGCGTTAGTCGATCTTTAGGCCAACATTAGAACTCGGTGAAGAACGCCCCGACGATCGAGTCCCACCCAAGCCTCGAGGAGCGGCCTGGATCTCGCCCCCTAGCCAGAACCAGAACTACGCCGCAAGTCAATCGCGAGCAACTCCCTTTCGTTGCGCAAGAAGAGGATGCCGCCCGAGAGCGCGGGATACGCAAAACACGGAGCGGCCAACACGGGGTGTTCGGTGATGGCCAGGGGCGCCACGCCTTGGTCGGTCATCTGCAGCGAGGCCAGCAAGCCATTTTCGCCCCACAAGAGGTGGCGGCCTTCGACGGCGATGATCGTGCCATTGCGAATCCGCGAACGCCACTCCCACTGCAACTCGCCGCTAGCCAAGTCGAGGCATCGCAGCTTGCGGCGCGTCGTCGAATAGCCGCACACTCGTCGGCCCACGCACACCAGGTTGTTGTACTGGCTGTCGAGCAATTGACGCTTGTCGCGCCATAGTTCTTCATAGGAACCGCTGGGCAAGATGCGAATGCAGAGGTTGCCGATCTGGTAGCCCGACACGAAGACCATGTCCCCCGCCACCAGCGGCGTGGTGCCGTGGGCGGCTTCGTGATTGTTCGCGGAAAAAGGGATTCGCCAGCGGACCGCGCCGTCGGCCGGATCGATCGACACAAGGGCCTCGGCAGTCCACACGAACACGTGCCGTCGGCCGTGGACGGTGGCTGCCCGCGGCGTCGAGCAGCTTGCGCCATCGCGGGTTGCCGTCCAGAGGGTTCTTCCGCTCCCCTTGTCCAAGGCGATGACTCCAGCCCCGGCCTCCTTCCCGCCCAGGTTGAGAATCAGTCGCTCCCCATCCATGAGCGGACTTGCAGCCACGGGCCAGACGTCGATCTTCACCCGGTAGTCGTCGTGCAGGTTGCGGTGCCACACTTCGGCGCCGTCGTCGAGGCGAAGGCAACACAACCGTCCCGTCGCCCCAATCGCGTAGACACGACCGTTGTCGATCACCGGGGTGCTGTAGGGGCCCGTACCGTAGCTGTGATTGCCGACGTAACTCGTGGGCCAGGAGAAATCCCACCGCGTGCTGCCCGTCTCGGTATCGAAGCACTCCACGATTTCGCGATCCTGCTTACGGTGCAAGAGGACCACCAAACCATCGATCGCGACCGGACCGGCATAGCCCGTGCCAACGTTGACACGCCATTTCTCCAACGGGCCGGCTCCCGACCAGGAGAGGTTCAGGCCCGTCTCAGGCGAAGTCCCATCGTGCCGAGGGCCGAGAAGAGCCGGCCAACCCAGGGCGGTTCTTTGCGGCGGCGCAGCCTCGTGGCCTGCGGCTTCAGGCAGTGCGATCCGCTCCGCAGGCGCCGACGCGTCGCCCGAGGCCGTTAGGTCCCACGCCGGAGCGTGCTGCGTTCGCACGCCGGCCGAAGACCATCGCCGGCCCATCCAGTGCGCGCCGGAAACGACAATCCCCGTTATCGCCAGCAACAGGCCCCAGAAGACGGTGCGGCTCACGGCTCGTGACATGCAACCTCCGATGAACCACGACGGATTCGGGCACCGTGACTCCATCGAATAGGCGAGCCATGAGGCGAACTCCCTCTCCGCCTGCAAGAATCCCACTCGACGATCATGTCAGAATGCCGACAGCGGCCGTTTCTTTTCCAGAAACACGCCGCAGAACACGTCTCCGGGCAGCAATTCGATGGGTCCCGGCTTGTATCCGCCCGCCTCTTGGCCCGTTTCGATGACGAACCCCGGGTTCAAATACCCATCGCGATTCTGATCGGCCACTTCTTTGACGCTCCCGTCGGCCATTAAGAGGTTGCACGACTTGCCATGAACGGCGCTCCACGCGCGCGTGTCCTGAAACCACGCGGGGCTACCCGTGCCATCCCGTTCGTACCGCACCTGACTTGTCATGTCGATCGACGTCGAAGTGGCTTTCAAGAAGGCAATCGACTGGTTGGCGCTGTCGTACGTCGCGGGGCCTCGGTTGTAGGAGTTGCTCAGCGTGACCCCTGCCTGGATATACACCCTATTCGCGTCCTGGATGGTCGTCGACAGGACGGCGCTCTCCGCGCTAGGCAGACCACCGTCGCCTAGAAGCGGGATGTTCGAGCTCGGGACCACGCCGTTGTCCACGGTACGCGTGGTCAGCGGCCCCGTCGTGCCATACAGACCGACCGTGTTTCTTTCGGACTGGGGCGATTCCGCGTTCGGGAAGTACCACGTGTCGTTGGCCGCCGCTTTCAGCCGCAGCCCGCCTCGCACGAGAAACCAACTGGCCGCGTAGTTGGTGTTGTAACCCTTGGCCAGGAAATTCCTGGCCAGATATGCGGCACGGTCTCCGGCGGTGCTGCCTCCAAATGTTCCGCTGCACGCGCCGGCAGTCAAGCGGTCCGCGGTTGCTCCGTCTAAGGGCGGCGTCGCTGTCGTGTCACCGGCAGTCAGCATAACGCCGAAGGCCTGGTTTCCCGACAAGTCGCCCGCTGGGTTCAAGAGGTCGCCGGGCCGGCAGGCTCCCATATTCACCAAGTCTGCCACCCAGCCCCACGTATCGAGACAACCGTCGCGTTGGTAATCGACCGCCCCGGAACAGAATCGGCCTTGGGGGTCTCTGGCAGCGAACTGCATCAATCCTAAACCCAACTGTCGGAGATTGGCCTTATCTTGACTATTGCGGGCCGACCCCCTCGCCTGGAGAATCGCCGGCAGCGCGATGGCTGCCAAGAGCGCGATGATGGCAATCACCACGAGCATTTCGACGAGCGTAAAACCGAGCCGCGCCTTGTTGCACATGGCCGAATCCTCCTGACGAAGGGAACTATCCGGGCAATGCGGAGGAAGACTTTCACATCGGTCTTCATCCTAAGACTCTCCTGTCAGCCAAGTGTTAGAGATTCGACAAAAATCAGTGGGGATCGCCCCCCTTCTTTTGGGAACCCCGATCGTGCTCTTGGGCCTGGGCTCCTGCCCCCCCGTCTCCGAGAGACGCCGCGACCGCGTGGGCGCGCTGCATCTGAAGCACGACTTGGAGATTGGCCTCTGCCTGGGCGTAGTCGGATCGCAACTGCATCGCCAAACGATAGTGTTCAATAGCCTGGTCATATCGTCCCTGGCGGGCAAGAAGATTGGCCAGGTTGTTGTGGGCTTCTGCGTTCTGGGAATCGATCCTCAGCGCAACCAGATAGTGCTCCATCGCAAGGTCTGGCCGAGTCTTCTGAAGGAGATTGGCGAGGTTGTTGTGCGCCTCTGCAAGCAACGGTTGGAACTCCGTGGCAATCTTGTAGTGCCTGGCCGCCAAGTCCGGTCGCCGTGCGCGCAGGGCGTTGCCGAGGTAGACGTGAGCTCGAGCGTTGTGCGGCGCCTTCTCAACCACGTCACTCCACAAGGCGATCTCGTCGCGATAGACCTCGTTCCTCGCAACGGTCGCTATTCCCAACAAGACAGCGACGATGACCGCGGCCGCAGCCAGGCGACGCCTCCTCTCGCCCGACATGGTTTTCGACGGCGCCGAACGCCGGCCGAGTTCGTAGACGGCGAATACGGCCGCGGCTGTCACGGCCGCCAGCGGCAGGTACATGCGGTGCTCAAACGCCAGATCGACGATGGGGACGAAACTCGATGTCGGAGCGAGCGTCAAGAAGAACGTCCCACCGAGGAATCCCCAGGCCGGCCGGAAGACGACGCACCACGCCGTCGCTGCGATCAGGCTTCCCACGGCAATCAGCGGAGGCACGATTTCGGCGGATGTTCGAGCGACCGGCCAGGCGTAGTCCAGGCACTGTCCTTGTGGCCAGAAGCACAACCGCAGGTAATGAACGATGACCCCCGGCTGGGACAAAGCGTATTGAGCGATCGATACCCTGTTCGCGTCCATCACGCCGGCGCGAGCGTACGACGCTTGCTGCGCGTACCCATACCAGGCTATGGCGCCGAGGACCGCGGCGAAGACTAGGTACAGTGGCCCGCGGCGTCTCCACAAACGGCCCCAGGACTCGGCGACGAGGGCGCGGTCATACCAGAGCAGAACGAACGGGGCAGCGACGGCTGTTTCTTTCGAGCCGAGGCCCGCAAACCAGCAAGCGACCGAGGCCGCATACCAGAGAAGTGGCCGATCCGCGTCGATCGCTCGCAGAAACGTGTAGAACGTCAGCAAGAAGAACAGTCCCATCAGCGACTCGAAGCGTTGATAGAGGTAGGTAACGCTTTGGGTTTGCAGCGGGTGGACAAGCCACAACAGGGCCACGGCCAGTGCCAGCCCCGGCGCCGCCTCAGCGTACTGCGAGGCCAGACGAGGGCCCGCCAGCACGCGACGCACGATCTCAAAGAGCACCACCGCGGCCGCCACGTGAATGGCAAGGTTCACCGCGTGGTAGCCCCAGGCGTTCGGCCCTCCCACCGCGTAGTTGACGGCAAACGAGAACATCGTCGCTGGCCGCGTTGTCCCCCGCATGGGCAACCAAGGCGGCCACCATTGTCGGATCGCCCGATTCTCTTCGATGAGATGGTGGCCATCGAAGACCCAGGGCGCCGAAAAGCTGTTGGCGTAGATCAGCACCCCGGCGGCCAGCAGCAAAGCGCGCGCCCACCACGCATGCAAGGCGGAACGATGCGGCGGACCGCAGGCAGCGCCCTCCGGGCATGCGGGTCGGCCTGGATCGCAAACACTAAACCGGGAGCGGCTACTCATGACGGGTTCTTGGAAGTATGGACGACACGTGCACGAAGCGTACCCGCAAATCTGACCTGCAATTGACGAACGTCAACGTCTCGACGCACCGGCGTGGACACTTGTCTGTCGGCGAAGCAACTCCAAGTCGTTGGCCGCCTGCTCTTGGAGTGGATGGCCGATTGCTCGGTAGACCTGCCATCGCAGCACAAGGAGTTCTTCGTTCCAGGGAATATACGGCTCGTAGGCCAGAAGCGATTCGCTCACCGCCTCGCGCCCGACGTGCCGGGCAACCTCCAGGGCGGTCGATCGCCGGGTTTCTTCGTAGACCCAGACCGCAAGAGGTTCCCTCAACGCTCGGTACAGGCGGGGCGCCTGCTCGCGATCGGCCTCGACCACTCTTGAAACCGCTGGGAACGCGAGTTCCAACGCGTGGGCCAACCCCCAGGGGCTGGACCGCAACCGCGTGAGGACGCGGTGGAGCAGGTCCGCCGATTCTCGGTACTTGCCCTGTTTCGATGCCAGATAGGCGTCGATGGCGTCCGCCTCGGTCGGCCGGAAGGCCCGCAGCCGACGCGTCAATTCGCGTGCCTTGTCGCTGCCGAGGTTCGCGTAGCCGAGAGCAAGCAGCGCCGTCTCCGAGGGAAACAGCGGCTCGTAGGCAGCCCTTTCCCATGTTTCCACCATTCCCTTCGTGTCGGCCTGCCAGTAGAGTTTCATCGCCTCGGCCCGAGCCTTGTGCTCCGCCGTGGGCTGGGATGGCAAGACGATCTTCCCCGCCAGCGCGTCGAGGATCTGGCGATGTCCCTCGACACGGTCCCAGTTGACCTCACTCTCCCCATCCAACGGCGGTCGATGCGCGCCGCACGCGACGGCCTCTTGACGCAGGTCTTGGATCGAGAAACCCGTCGACATTCCCACGCTTCGCGCAAACCCGTACTCGATGCGGTTGCGGTCATCGGTGTTGACCCACCCGGCCTCCTCGCCGGCAACCTCGTCCGCCAACGCTGATCCGGCTACGAATCGCGACAGCAGGCCCTCCAGGTCGGCGACGCGCCACCCACAGGCCACCGCGGTTCGAAAAGGATCCTGGGCGATCCTGTCGCGCAGACGTGCCGCGCGATAGCTCAACGGCCGGCGCGAGCACACCAACAACATGTCGTCGTTCTTCGACTGCCAAACCTCGACGTATCCGAACACCGAACGGAGCGTCGCCAGGACAGCCCGCACCGTCTGCTCGTCGATCTCGTAGCCTTGCACCCATTGTACAAACAGTCCCTCCGGCTCAAGGCGAGCGAGCGAGGCTTCGTAGAATTCGCGAGTGAAGAGGCTGGCGACACCTGCCCGATAGGGGTTCGACGGCTCTGAGGCAATGATGTCGTAGCGATCGGATGCCGTGAGCAGCACCTCGCGGGCGTCGTTGTAGATCCGCCGGACCTTCGGGTGGTGGAGGACATCGAAGTTGACCGCGGCGCAGCGGCGGGCCATCTCGTCGACGGCGGGTTCCAGTTCGACCACATCGACCCGCTCGATTCCCGGAACCTCGGCCAGCCATCCGGGAGTCTCGCCCGTGCCCAACCCGACTATCAAGCCCGTCCTGGGATTCGCGTGCAGCAGGGCTGGAAGCACGCCCAACATGATCTGCGTACCAGCGTCGCCGATCGCATCGCCATCGCTCTTTCCGTTGACGAAGAAGGACAACCCGTTGGCAGCAACGAGAGCCACGCTGGCCTCAACGCCCTCCGCCTCCCACAGCACCTGGCGTCGTCTGGAGTTCACCCAATCGCGCAGCGTATTGGCGTCTCCGGCAGGCAGCGCGAAGCGGCCCGCCCCGATCCCGCTGTGGCGCTAGACGGCCGTAGGGCCGGTTGCCCCCAAGAGCAGAACGGACACGACTCCAGACGCAAGACAGAGCAGCGGTCCCAGTATCGAGTCCTTCGTCTTCAGATGCCCGAGGCTCCCGGGAGTTGGGGCGTGTCCGGCGCGAGTCCCTCTCTCCCGCTTCGCATGAGCGACAGGAGCGGCGGAGACTCCTCCCCGGTTCAACGGCCGTTGACCTCGGACAACGATCAGAATCGCCGCCGCACTCAACAGCGCCAGCAGGCCCACCACGACCCGCCATGCTCCCAGCGCCGTGAGCAACGGCAACAGGCCGAACCCGCCCGCCAGACTGCCGAAGATCGCTCCGGCGGTATTCCAGGCGGCGGTGAGCCCGACCTCCCGGCCAACCTCTTCGTTGCCTCGGCCGCAGAGCGCAATCAACAGCGGAAACTGGACGCCAGCCACCAAGGCCGCGGGGAAGACCGTGATCGCGGCGATCAGCGTCCAGCCTGCCGCGCGATCAGCGAAACCGGCGCTAGCCTGTTGTAGCACGGCCGCGTAGATCGCCAATCGATCGCCCAAGGCGTAAGGGACGGCAATGCCCACCGCCTCCAGGCCGCACGTCATCGCCAACGCGTTCAGATTTGGGGACAAGCGACGGAATAGAAACGGATAGATCGCCCCGCCGACGCCGATCCCGGCAAGCGCTACGGCCAAAATCAGCCCGAACGTGTAGGTTGTGCCGCCCAGGATCGGACCGAGCATCCGGTACCAGACCAGTTCCATGACGAAGAACCCGAACCCGACGCCGCATGCTGTGGCGTAGACGAACCAGAGCGGCGTCTGCACCAGAGCCCCGGGGGAGGACGCCCGCCGCCTCGCCCTATCTTGGCCGAGTGGTACCGGCGCCGCAGCGCCCAGGGGACGGCGTTCCGACCGCTTTATCTCAAGAATCCCCGCCCCGGCCGATTCCCGCACCCCACACGAGCTTACCCAGGCGACGGCGCCGACGATCATCCCCGTCAGGCACGCCATCCATAAGGTCAGGCGTCCGCTCAAGTGCGGGAGCAGCAGGAATGTGCTCACCGTTGCGCCAACGACGGCTCCCAGCGTATTCAATCCATAGAGCCGTGCGACGTCCCGGCGCGGACCGTCGTCGCACGCAGTGACTGCCTTGGCAGCCGCGGGAAGCGTGCCTCCCATCAAGAACGTCGGCAACGCGATCGCTGCGGCACACAGTGCCAAGCGCACCAGCGTCGCCCCCGCGGCCCCCAGCGCCGACTGTCCGCCCATCGCCATGTACGCCACCCGGCTCAGGTCGATCAGCCAAGGGCTCGCCGCGGCAGCCAGTGCAATTCCTGTTTCCAGAACGGCATACATCCTGACCGCATTGGGAGTTCGATCGGCCCTTCGCCCCAGAACCGCGCTGCCAACTCCCAACCCGCCCATGAAGACGGCCATCACCGCGGCGGAGGCCGCGGTCGACGACCCGAAGACCAATCGGAACTCGCGGAACCAGCTGGCCTGGAGCACCAACGCGGCCATGCCCGAGAAGAACACCAACGCGGCCATGAGCCAAATCGGGGCGCTCGCCGGCATGGGCGACCATCGGCCGCCCGGCATTACGTCTTCCTTTGCGTCGTTTGCTGTCTTCACGATCATAGCTCGGGCGCTGTCCTCAATGGCGGCGATCGCTGCGAGACTGAAGTTCTCTCTCTGCGGTCGTCAGGTTGTGGTGGGCCGCCCCGTAACTCGGATCGATCTCGATGGCCCGCTTGAAGCACGCAATTCCTTCCTGTTGACGCCCCGCTCGGCAGAGAAATGTCCCGTAGTTGTTGTGCCCTCGTGCATTGGCCGGGGCCTTTTCGACCACGTCGCGCCAGAGCGTCAGGTCGCTCTGGTAGACCCGGTTGCGCAGGTACGTCGTGTACCCTAAGGCGCTAACCATCGCGGCCACCATGAGCACCACGGCGGCATTTCGGCCGGCGGAGCAGCGGCTGGACTTCACGGCGGAAGGCAGGCAAGGCGTCTGCCGGCAACTTCGTCTGCGCGACCGTCCCGCGCGAAGGCCCCCACAGAAGACCTCATAGGCGACGAGCACCGCCAGTGTCACGACGGCTGCGAGGGGGAGATACATCCGATGTTCGACAGCCGGATCTCGGATGGGCACGACACTCGATGTCGGAGCCAGGATCAGGAAGAACGCCCCTCCGAGAAATGACCATCCGCGATGGCGCCGTGTGGCCCAAAGGGTCGCAGCCAACAACCCTGCGACGACAATCGCTGAAGGAACGATTTCCCAAAGCGACCGGGCAAGGGGCCACCCGTAATCAAGGCACTGCCCTTGAGGCCACACGCAAAGCCGCAAGTAGCGCAAGATGACGCCGGGCTGCGTCAACGCATAGTCCAGCGGCGAGATTCCGTCCACCGCCAGGGCGCCTCCGCCCACGTAGATCTGCCTGCGCATCAACAACGATGCGGCCAGCAGCGCCGGAACTCCGGCCAGCAGGGCGTAATACGAACCTCGTCTTCTTAGCACCTCGCTCCAGGTCGACGCCACGAAGGCTCGATCGTACCACAGGACGACCAAAGGGCCAACGGCGGCCACCTCCTTGCACCCCAGTGCCAACAGGGAGGAAATGACCGAGCTAGAATACCAAAGCACCGGACGGGGGGACGCCTGCGCGCGAGTAAAACCGTAGAGCGTCAACAGGAAGAACAACCCCATCAGCGATTCATAGCGCTGATAGATGTACGTCACCGCCTCGGTCTGGAGGGGATGCGCCACCCAAACCAGCGCAACCACCAGCGCGAGACGATCGGCCACGGGGCCGTACCGCGGGGCCAATCGCCCCTGCGACAGCGATCGACGGACAACTCCCAATAACACCAGCGCGCTCGCCACATGGATGGAGAGATTCGTCTCGTGATATCCCCGCACGCCGCTGCCGTGAAGGGCATAGTCGATCGCGAACGTGTAAGCCGCCACCGGCCGGGTCGAGGTGGCCAGACCTTTCCACGGCGGCCACAAGGCGTGGTTCGCCGCGCCTCCCTGGATGCGTTGCAGATCGTCGAACTGGAAGGGGACTTCAAACGAATTCGAGTACGACAGTTCGGCCACAACGACAATCGCCAAAACACCGAGCAATCGCAACCAAGGGCGCCATCGCTCTGTGCACACCTCGCACGCCACTTGTTCTCACCGCGCCCTTCACGAGTGCCGGGCGATCCCTCGCCCGACAAAGCAAATCACAGGCGGGAGAGCCCGCTGGCCCTCCCGCCTGCTTCAAGCCTTTACTGCTGCAATATCCGGACTACCGCGGATCGCTCGACCGCGAGATCGTCCTTTCGGACTTCATTCGTAGTTGACCAGCTTCTTCTGCCAGACGTTCTTGTAGAACATTCCGCTGAAGACCTGAGTGCGCGGCAAGTCCTCTTCGGGGCCGGTGAAGCCAACGCGGCTGGCGAGCGTCCCCGTCGTCGCATTGACCACGTACTGCACCGCGCCAGCGCCCGTGACCGGGAAGCCGGGGTTCAGCAGGCCGTCGCCGTTGGCGTCGCCGAACTGCTGGACCGAGCCGTCAGCCATCAGGATGTTGCACGACCCGTTGTGGTAGCACATCCAGTCGCGGGTGTCCTGGAGGCAGAGGCTGCCGTAGTTCGCACTCTGGGCTTCCTCGAAAACCTGCCCGGAATAGCTCGTCGTACCGGCGGTGTTGAGGTTCGCAACGACGCCGACGGTTGCATTGTTCGGGCTGACGGTATCGATCCCCGAGGCGCCGCCCCAGGTGGCCGGACCGTCGTTGAATGACTCGACCAACCGATCGCCAGCGCCGAGGAAAGGCTTGCCCTTGTAGGTGAGGGCCGCAAGCAGGACCGCCTCGTTCGGGTCGCCTGGGGTGCCGTCGCCCAGCAGCGGGATCATGTTGCTGGGGATGGACGACTTGTCGATGTCCGACCGGCGAATCGGGCCATCGCCGCAGTCCTTGGCCTTGTAATTGGTGTAGGCAACTCCCTGCCGCCCCATCGATTCGGTGTGGATCTCATAGCCCGTGATCTTGCCGTTCGCAGCCTGTACGACGTTCGTGACCACGGTCCTCGGCTGCCCGCGGACGAAGAAGTTGCTCGCCACGTAGTTGGACGAGTAGCCCTTGTCGATGATGTACTTGCTGACCGCGTCGGCCGTAGCCGTCCCGCTCGCGTTAACTCCGATCATGTCCGTCTGCGAGCACGCCCCGGCCGCTTGATCCTTGACGTCGGCGACTTCGGCACCGGTGACCGAGCTGCCGCCCAACAGGTCGTTGAGCTTCTCCATCCCCTTGGCCGGGTTGGAGGGGCAGAGCATGTCGACCGGACGGCAATAGCCAGAATTCACCAGGTCGGCAACCCAGCCGTAGCTGTCGACGCAGCCGTCGCGGCGGTTGTCGTAGGCGCCGGTGCAATAGCGGGTGTAGGGGTCGTGATCCGCGTGGATCATAAACCCGATGCCGAACTGGCGCAGATTGCTCTGGCACTGGGCCGAACGGGCCGCTTCGCGGGCGCGGCTCAAGGCCGGCATCAACATGGCCACGAGGATGGCGATGATCACGATCACCACCAGCATCTCGACAAGAGTAAAACCTTTACGCTTCATTGTCTTTCTCCAGGTAAACGGAAACTGACGCTCATCCCTGCAACTCTACTTTGCTCACTCCAACTCACGCGACGTTCCGAGCGGCCACACCTCCTTTCCTCCTGCGATTGATTCCTTGTCTGACCTTCCTTCTATTTCGCACCCCGCTGCCCCTGGCGAACACTTCGTCGTGTTGTCTCGTACTGAGATCCGCGGGCAATCGGTGCCCCACCGAACGGTGTCGCCGGCGAGAAAACTGGGTGTCACAGACTTGTGGACTAACCGCCGTGTTTTCAAATCCGTAACGCCGACTATTATCCACGCCGATGTAAGCGCTTGATGCGTTGGCGATCAGAGTTCCGTCAGCTTTTCGAGATTTTGAGATTTCGCGAGGGCGACTCGCATGGTGCGTTCGAAGGCATCGGTCGTTCCACACGGATATCTTGCACGCATTCTCGCCGTGTCGGCTGGCAGACCGCGTGATTCCGTAGTGCGAGCGCGAGCCCTTGGGCGATTCAACGGGCTGAAGTCCGCACCACAAACCTGCCGCCCGATGCAACCCCGCATCCGACCCCCGGCGCTGGCCATGCTCTACGCCGCCCGATCTTCATTTCCGTGGGGACGCCCCGGCGTTCCATTTCACGGGCTTGAAGTCTTCGATTATCGCGACGCGTGTTAAGAATTGATGGGCGGTCGGGCAGAATTCGGTCTTCTTGGCGCTAGAAATCGCCTTCCGGTGCGTTAGAAGCGGTGGGCATGGCAGACGAGGGGGAATGCGCCGCGCTGGGGCGCTCGAGATTCTTCGCGTATTTCATGACTCGCGTACCATGGGCCAAGACGTGTCCGTTGGGCTCGATGACAACCTCGATTTGTCTCTCGCCGTCGATCCACATCCACCTGGCGTCCAGGGATGGACCTGCGATACGACATTCTGTCGGATCCCCAAGCAACTCCACCAGATCCTCCCTCTTCATGTCGGAGCGGATCTTGTCGAAATTACGCTGAGTCACCTTGCTGGCGCCCTCCTCCTCCGGGGCGCAACCGCCGACCAACACGACCAGCATGGCGAGGCAACCGAGATACTGACGAAATCCAATGGAAACCATGGGCAGACTTTCCTGGCGGAGGGAAACGGATTACGACCTTGGCGGAGACGGCTGTGCGAGAGGGCTCAGCGGCCCCTCCCCTTTCCACGCCTTGCTCTGCTTCACGGATTCTCCGGCCTATGGATTCGGGATCGCTGGCGTGGGCGGTTTGGCTTTCAAATCCCAGCAACTGAAGAACTCGTCGGGCGGTAGCTCGACGATGTCGCTGGTGAAGCCGCCGTTGCCGCCGGGGAAACCGTTGTTCAGCAGCCCGTCCTTGTTGGTGTCGATCACGGTGCGCACGCCACCGTCGGCGAACAGCACATTGCACCCCCCGCGATGCACCGGACCGAATTCCCGATAGTCTTGAAGCGTCTGGTTGTTCCAGATGGCCCACCAGCCGTCCGCGCCCGTGCGCGGCGTTCCCGCGGCCGGCGACGGCGCCACCAGGGTCGTCTTCAGCACCGGGCCTCGCGTCGTCGGTCGCACGGCGGGCGCATCTCGAAGCGACGCGATGTCCGCGTTCAACGAACCGCTCGGCGACCCGCACCCCATGAGCGGTACAAAACAACTGGACGACTTGGCAACGTCTGCCTGGGCCCGCGGCAACGGCCCCTGCGTACTGTGGATCGACAACAACGAGGCTTCGCATCCCGCCTTGTCCGTCTTGAGTTGGCCCGAGTCGTTCAGCACCACAGCCGAACGGACCAGGAGCCAACTCGGCGTGTAATTCGTATTGAAGTGCTTGTCGTAGATCAGTTTCTGCACGACGAAGACGCGTCCGGCACTGCCCGGTGCCATGTCCGCGATGGTGCGGCACGGGTTGGTGATCGGGCTCCCGTCGGGCGCCGTCTCAGAGGGGCTGCCGCGGTAGTCGATGCAATCGCCGGGGGTCGGCGCTGGCACGGCGAAGTTCACCAGATCGTTGAATGTCTCGCTGATCTGCGCGGGATTGGACGGGCACAGCATTTTTCCCAGGGCATAGCCTTGGGCGACCAAATCCGCCACCCAGCCTTTCTCGGTGACGCAACCGTCGCGAACCCAGTCGAACGCCCCCGAGCACAACGTCCCGTGCGTTGTGGCGTGCGATGAAAGCCCGACGCCGATCTGCTTCAGGTTCATCTGGCACGCGCTGGAACGCGCAGTCTCCCGAGCGGAGTTGAGCGCCGGCATCAGGATCGCCGCCAGCAACGTCAAGATCGTGATGACGACCAGCACCTCGATCAGCGTCATCGCTCTCCGCACGGCAAGCCTCGCCGCGCCGGGAGCCCTCATGTCGATGCGATGCAATCCAACCATCGCGTTCTCCTCAATACTGCGTACGACGCGCGCGGGCGCGCCACCGTTGCTGACGGTACCTCATTGGCACCCTCTATGTCATTATGCAAGCGCACGTTATTGATTCGTGTGCAGCGTGTTGTTTCTCGGTTAGTGTTTCATGAATCTCCACGGTCTCCGGCAGAATGCGTGGATCAGCAAGAACTGAAAAAGATCCGCCTCGGGGAGTTGGAGGTCCAAGGCGACTCCCGGCCAACGACGAGCCGGCCTGTTTGCTTCGGCCGCGCGAGCGCGATGCGGCGGGTAGTGTGGCTGCTATGGGGGATTATTGCCATTGAGATGAGCTTTCGATGGGCATCGTGTTAGATGTCCAATCACGAGACTCGCGGTTGCCGGAATTGTTAAGTGGATATGTCGTGCGAGTTAATTGTTGGCGATTTCGCCCCAACGAGCGGTTTATCGGCTTGCCGGTTCGTAGGGCGGCCGGTCTAATCGGGGCAGGACGGAGGCGTCGCGCCAAGGGCGAGCACTGCCGCGCTAAGCCGAGTGAGTTGCATCTTCATCGGCCGCGTTCGGTCGCAGGATGAAGACACTTAACGAGGAGTCGGGAGTCGCAGACCATGCTTCAGCAAGCTGCGCGAGGAAGAAGCCCACGGGCAGTCATACCGCCCTCGCGAAAGCCCGCCCGAAAGTCGAGGCGTTGGTGGGGCCTTGCGATTCCGGTGGTGCTGCTTCTCGCCGCGGGTGGCTATTTCCTCATGCCCAGCGGTCGCGGGAGCCCCGCGGCGGCGAAAGCCGAGCCGAAATCCGCCCCGAAACCGGCGGCCGCGAAGACGCCCGATCCGCCGCCGACTCCGCGAGCCGATGCGAACGCTTCCGCCATGGGCGCCAACCCCGCGGACAAAGCCGGCGACCCTCCGGCAGGGGCCGTCGCGCTCTCGAAGAGTGGCGATCCGCCCCAACCGCCGCCCCAGCCTCCGGCCGTCGAGATCGGCATTGCCTACGGCACAGAGAAACGAACCTGGCTGGAATGGGCCGTCCAGGAGTTCGGAACCACGGAAGAGGGAAAGCGAATTCGGATCAAGCTGATCCCCATGGGCTCGCTGGAAGGCGCGCACGCGATCGTCGATGGAGACAAGACGATTCACGTCTGGTCGCCCGCCAGCAGCCTCTACCGAGAGACCTTCGTGCGCGACTGGAAGGCGCGGCAACAGGGGACCAACCCCATCGCCAGAGCGGAGAACCTTGCCTTGACTCCCATGGCGATTGTGATGTGGCAGGAACGTTACGACGCCTTCACGGCCAGGTGTCCCGAGGTCTCGCTGCGGACGATCAAGTTTGCCTTGGAGGCGAAGACGGGTTGGGAGCACATCGCCGGAAGGACGAGTGGGGGCATTTCAAGTTCGGGCACACCCACCCGAACCAATCGAACTCGGGCCTGATGACTCTGATCCTGCTGGCCTACGAATTTGAAGAGAAGACGGCCGACTTGACGGTCGGCGAGGTGATGTCGCGGGACTTCCAGAAGCGTTTGGCCGGCTTTGAGCGGGCGGTGACCGGGCTGTCGAACTCGACGGGCAACATGATGAAGGAGATGGTCGCCAAGGGGCCGACCGGCTACGACGCGCTGATGGTCTACGAGTCCGTGGCCATCGACTTTCTCAAAATTGCCCAAGGGCGGTGGGGGCAGTTGCATGTCGTCTATCCCAAATTCAACATGTGGAACGAAAATCCGTACTACATCCTCAACGTGCCTTGGTCGACGATCGAGCACCAGAAGGCGGCGGAGGCGTTCCTCAAGTTCTTGATGAGCGATCCCGCCCAAGCGCGGGCCTTGGACCATGGTTTCCGGCCGGGGAACCCTAAGGTGCCCATCCGGTTTCCCCAGAGCCCCTTCGTTCGCTACGAACCCAATGGACTGAGTGTCGAGTTGCCCGCCGTCTGCCAGGTGCCGTCACCCGAAGTCATCGAGAATCTCCTCTATAGCTGGGTCCGCAACGCCGTGCCGCGCTGAGAGGTGAGACCATGAGCGACCGACCGGCAACCGATGCGTACCATCGCTGGCTGGGAATTCCCCCGGAGGAACAACCGCCGGACCATTATCGCTTGCTGGGCCTGGAACGCCTTGAAGACGATCCCCGAGTGATCGAGCAACGCAGCGACGAGCGCATGCGTTTGGTGAACGGCTACCGCCGCGGTCCTCACGTCAAGGTGTGCGACCAGATCCTGCAACACATTAAGGTCGCGAGGGCCTGCCTGTTGAACCCTTCGTTGAAAGCCGCGTACGATCGAACCTTGAAGCCGCCGGCGTCAGCGGACCATGGCGACGACCAGGACAACTGGTTCGATTCCGAAGGAGGCTTCGTTGCGGCAGGGCGCTCTTCGGTCGATCCGGCCGAGACCGAAGGACGCGGTGCCGCGCCCGAGGCCAATCGCGTGCGGGACATCGCCGCCTCGCGCAGCGGCAAGCCGAAGGATCGCCCGTCGGAGCGTCCCGCTCCTCGAATGGCGGACTCCGCTTCGCATCGGTCCGCCGACCCGGCGCTCGCCACTTGGCTGCCTGAAGACGCAGGTTATGAACTGTTGCCGCCACAGAATGGCGACGGGCTGGCAGAGGATGAGACGGCGATTTCGGCTGAGGCTGCCGTCCCTGAGGACAGCGAAGATCCTTCGGAAAACGACTCCGCTCCTGATGGCCGAGAGACGCCGCGGTCGAACAAACGGAGGGCGTTTCTCCTTGGATTTGTGGGAACGACGGCTGTCATCGCCGTCGGAATTGCGTTTTGGACGGGATGGCTGCCCGCGGTGCCCAGCGAACGGCTCATGGGCGAATCGAGGAAGTCGTCCGAGCCGCTCGTTCCCCGAGCCAGCGCCGAACGGCCAGTGCCGAAGCCGACGACGCGCCCCCCGGACGCGCCTCGCGCCGAGGTCCCCAACGCCATGGCGACGTCGGTCACGGCGATAGCCCCGCAGGCAGGCGTTGAGATTGGCGTGGCCTACGGAACCGAAAAGCGATACTGGCTTGAATGGGCCGTTAAGGAATTCGCCGCCAGCCAAGAGGGGAAGGCTGTCCGAGTGAACTTGATTCCCATGGGTTCGCTGGAGGGCGCGCACGCCGTGATCGACGGCGACAAGCGGATTCACGTCTGGACCCCGGCCAGCAGTCTCTATCGCGAAACGTTCGTCAGGGACTGGAAGGCCCGGCGGCTGGGCGACCCGATCGCCAAGCAAGAAGTGTTGGCGCTCACGCCGATGCTGATCGTGATGTGGAAACAACGCTACGAAGCCTTCGCGGCCCGAGCGCCGGACTTCTCGTTCAAGACCTTGGCGTTTGCGATGGGGACGCCCGAAGGATGGGGACGAATCGCCGGCAGGCCGGAATGGGGGCGATTCAAGCTGGGCCATACGCACCCCAATCAATCCAACTCGGGATTGATGACGCTCGTCATCCTTGCCTACGAGTATACGGACAAGGACGCAGGGCTGACGGTGAGCGACGTGATGTCGCAGAACTTCCAGGACTTCGTCGGCCGGTTCGCGCAACGGGTTCACGGATTCTCGAACTCCACGGGCAACCTGATGAAGGAAATGGTTCTCAAGGGACCGTCGAGCTACGATGCGTTGGTGGTCTACGAGTCGGTTGCCGTCGAATTCCTCACCAGTGCCGAGGGCCGGTGGGAGCAACTCCAGATCATCTATCCGCGACACAACCTTTGGAGCGACAACCCGTACTATATCCTCAACACGCCATGGTCGACCCCAGAGCACCGGAACGCGGCCGAGGCCTTTCTGCGTTTCCTGACGGGCGAAGCCGCCCAGAAGAAGGCTCTCGAACACGGCTTCCGTCCGGGAAATCCGAAAGTGCCGGTCAAAGGGCCACAAAGTCCGCTGGCGCGCTACGAGAAGTACGGCCTGAAGATCGATTTGCCGGAAGTCTGCCAAGTGCCGTCGGCCGACGTTCTGGACAACCTGCTTCAGAGTTGGATTCGCGCGACGTCACCCCAATGACAGGTGGCACGAACATGCGGGATCAACCTTCGCAGGACGAGCGGCGCGGCGCCGCCCGGGTTTTGTGCCCGGGCTGTTCGCACCCGCTGCGCCTTGTCCCGTCGCTCAGCGGCCGGCGTATTCGTTGCCTGGGGTGCCGCAGCATCCTGGTCGTGGAAGCATCGGGCGCAGACCCCGCGTCGTGGAAGTGCACGCTGGTCGGCGACGCCGACGGCCGGCTGCAACTCTGCCCGGAATGCGGCGCCCGATTCCGGCTGGTCCCGCGGCTTCACGGACGCCGCGTGCGCTGCAAGGGCTGCCAGACCGTGCTGCGGGTCTCGGCGAAGCCCTGGAGTCTATCACCCGTACTACTTAAGAAGGCCAAACCAGACGAGGTCGCAACGGCCTCCGAACCGGCGAAGCGTCGCAACGCGAATGTCGCTCACGATCGCCCCGCCGTGCGGCTCTTTTCCGCGGAAGGAAGCGGCGGTCGGCCCGCGGGCCACGGATCCAACGACCAGGCAGCCGCGGCACCCCCAAGCGATGCAGCCCGGGGCGTCCTTGAACCGAACGTGGCGTCTATCGAACACGATGGCGAGGAGGTAAAGAATGCCGATCCCGGGGAAGGCCAACCGGACGACAAGCCGGCGATCTCCGATCCTCCTGCGCCGCGCCCCCTGTGGACGCTCGCGAAATCCGAAAAGCGAATACCGTCGCGAGGCCTGACGGGGAGGGGGGCCACGGTCGCGGCAGCCGCGATTGCCGTGGTGCTCTTGGGACTTTCGACCGTTGGGGCTTTGGCCGTTGGGGCATGGTGGCTTCTGTTTCCCGTCTCCGTGCCCCCTCAGGCCCGATACCTGCCCGACGATTGCGACCGATTCACTTCGATCGATTGGCAGCGATGCGTTGCCGGCGGAATGCTCAATGCCCCCAAGGAAATGCCGGAAGCCGGCCTGATGGAGCGTTGCCGGATGTTCCTCGCCAACGCAGAGCTGCCCAACGAGGCTGTCGAGCGGATTAATGCCGGACGCGCCGCGGACGGAACGGGCATGGTCGTCGCGTATTTCCTCAACCGTCCGGTCCAGCCCGAGGAGGTTTTTGAGAAGCGAGCATTTCGAGGCTCCGGCAAAAGGAGCTATGCCCCGGAGAGGATCGGCGGCGTTACGGTCTACGTCTACCAGACCGTAGCCGTTGCCTTTCCGGAGCCGCAGGTCGTTCTGACCGGCGACCTGTTCGCAATTCGCAAGATCCTCACGCGATGGTCGAAGACCGTGCGTGAATCCATGAAGCCGCTCCTCGACAGCGTGGAGTTCTCCGCGCCAGCCGTCTCGCTCAGCGCCGTCGCCCCCAGAACGCTGTTGAACACGCACCTCCAGGACTGCAAACACCTGGAATCCGCGATCACCGGAACGATCGACCTGCTGGAATTCGGGGAGACGATGCGGATCGTACGGCTCGTTCGCGTTGCGGACCCGTCGGCGGCCGAGACCATCCGGCGCTCCTTGAAGCGTTCGCTAACCGCAGCGGCCGCCAAGCCGCGGGTCCCCGAGTCAGTCCGCAAGGTGCTGACCTCGGTCGAGGTTGCCGAAGCCGACGGCGGCGTGAAGCTGACGGTGACTCTGCGAAGAGGCGAACTCACCAGTCCGGTGCTGTCGAGCCTCTCCGGATTGTTCTGACCGGATACTTGCCGGAGATGCCCATCCACATGATAGCATCGGCGTTCTTTCGTTTATCCGTCAACCGTATCGGGGTAGCCCAGACGCACGACATAGCTCATGAGGATTCGTCCGTCGGGCAGAAGGATCAGGCTGGGATGGTGCCGCCCCCATTCGTAAAGAGTTTTGAGAGCGGACCATGTCTTGCCTTGATCTTTGGAAATGGAAATCCCGAGGCCGCTGTAGTGATCGAAAGCGGTGTGGGCGAACCGCCGCGGGTTGTCGGTGCGACACGCCGCCAGCCAATCGCCGTTACGGGCAATCAACATACTGACCTCGTTGACGCCGAGCCATTGCGGCACTTTCTCCGCCGTGCTCCACGTCTGGCACTCATCCGTGGTCCAGCGGAAGAAGGCTTGCGAGTAGGGGGCCGCTGCGGAGCCCCATGGAACACCCGTCGGCTTCCAGCAGCC
>CAZFKF010000002.1:0-26080 GCA_964518805.1 uncultured Planctomycetaceae bacterium
CACACACCCCCAAATCGGCGACAGAGAAGGGGAACCCGAAAACCTAATCCCTTTCAACCCGCTAACTCACAAGGCGTGACCTTCCAGTTCACGCTGAACTAACACAGACTCCGGTTCCCGGTGGACCAAGACACGCCGAAGCGCCGGTGTTCCGGGTGAAAACGTGGGGGACTGAGTCAGGAGCCTGAAGGCGGCTCGTGACGTTCGGACGAGGCGGCTTCGATCGCATCGCACAGCGGCCGCCAGATCGACGACTCGTGGTAGCGGGCTTCGAGAGCGCATGCTCGCTTGGCGCGCGCGAACGCCTCACGCAGCCCGCCGCTGGCTGCCAGGCGCGTGGCTACCAGGGCTTCGGATTCCGCTTCGCGGGCATCGCGCTCGACGCGGGTCAGCCATTCCGTGGCGTCGCGCCAGTCGGCCGCTTCGCTGCCAGCCGTGGCCCGCTCCATCAGCAACGCTTGCGATGACCGAAGCCCCTTCAGATTCAGATGGTTCTGCCCGAATTGGGTGGTCCAGTCGCAGCCCGTCCATTTCCCTTTTGCCGACGCAAACGCAGCGGTGACGTCTTGAAGATGGGAGCCGGCTATCGCAAGACGCGTGGTCATGGGAGTTAGTCCGAGGTTGCCTCTAGTACACAATATCGGGGGGGCTACACCGAGAGTCCGATGCTTTCGGCAGAACCCAACATCGGTCATACTTAGCAGGTTGTGTGCCGCTGGCTCGGCTTGTGTGAAAGTGGGTTGACAACAATACTTAACTGCTGACGGGCTGTGCTGTTAGGCAGCAAACCGTCGGGTTGCGGCGAAGGCAGCAGTCCGCCTCGTCTCGCCCGATGGCGCTCGGCATCGTTTGACCAGGCGGCAAGAGATTTCTCAATGGTGTGACTCGATGCGTCTCGGATGCCAAGCCTCGCGTGGAGACGACGGAGGACTCGTATGCGGGACTCATGGCCCCCCTTCATCGTGCCGGGGGTGTTCCTTTCGGCGATCGGCGTCTTCGTGTTGGACGCGTTCTTCTTGCCGTTGGGAGTGGCGATTTGGTTGCCGTACGTCGCCGTGGTGTTGGCCTCGCTGTGGCTGCCGCAGGCGTGGCTCGTCTATTCCACCGCGGCGGCGTGCTCTTTCCTGACCATTGCAGGGCAGTTCCTTTCTGCTCCAGGCGTCGCGTTTTGGCTGGGCGCAGGGAATCGCCTTATGGCGGTAACGATCTTCTGGTTTGCCGCAATTGTCGGCCTCAAAGCGCGCCGAACCAAAGAACTGGAACGAAGCAACCACGCCCTGCAACTAGAGATCCAGCATCGAAGAGAACTGGAGTCGCAACTGCTGCGAACGCAGCGTCTGGAGAGCATCGGGGTTCTCACCGGCGGAATCGCCCACGATTTCAACAACCTGTTGACGCCGATCCTCATGGCGGCCAAGATCTTGCAGGAAGACCGACCCGAAGAGGAGCGGCGGCACTTGCTGGAGACCTTGCAGGCCAGCGCCGAGCGCGCGGCGGAACTGGTCCGAAAACTGCTGGCGTTCGCGGGCGGCGTGGGCGGTGAAAGGACGACGGTGCAAGTGCAGGATGTGATTCAGGAAGTCCAGCAGATCGTCGATCACACGTTCCCCAAGACCATCGCCATCCGGGCGCGGCTCACGGACCGTTTGCCCCTTGTCCTGGCCGATCCCACGCAGTTGTCCCAGGTGTTGTTGAATCTCTGCGTTAATGCGCGGGATGCCATGCCTTCCGGCGGCACGCTATCGCTCACCGCAGAAACGGTGTCGGTGAATGGCGAGCAGGCTCGCGTGCATCCTGGCGCGCGACCGGGGCTCTTCGTCCGACTCGCGGTCGAGGACACGGGGTGCGGAATGGCGCCCGCGGTGCTCGACAAGGCGTTCGATCCCTTTTTCACCACGAAGCCCCAAGGCAAGGGAAGCGGGCTGGGGCTATCGACGGCGCTGGGCATTGTGCGAAGCCACGGCGGATTCCTTCACGTCGACAGCCATGCGGGGCGCGGGAGTCGAATCTCCGTGTACCTGCCCGCCCATGCGTGCGAGTCCAAGAAGGCGGATCCGCAAGAGGAATCTGTTGCGCGAAGAGGCCATGGCGAACTGTTGTTGATCATCGACGATGAGGGCCCCATGCTTCAGACGGTCAAGGCGGTCCTGCAAGGACGTGGATACCGCGTGCTGACTGCCCGCGGCGGCGCGGAAGCGCTGGATCTCTTCGACCGGAACCACGCTGAGATCCAAGGAGTTCTCCTCGACATGATGATGCCGGACATGGACGGTCTGGACGTTCTGGCCAAGCTGCGGGAACGGGCTCCGAACGTGCGAATCCTTGCCAGCAGTGGCCTGTACGCCGCCGGACGCCCGACCGAAACGCTCGCCGTCCATCGGATCCCGTTCTTGCCAAAGCCGTACACGGACGAACAACTCCTGGGAGCCTTGGCAAGGCTGCTGCGAGCGCCGCCAAACATCGCGCAATGATCGGCTCGCCCGGCGGATGCGATTGACGGGTGAAAGCGAAATCGAGGACCTGAGACAAGAGAACCGTCGTGATGCTGAAACTCTTGGTCGTGGACGACGATCCACTCATCGTGGAGTGCTTTCGACTGCTGTTCCCATCGAAAGAGGCGACCACGTTCACGGCGACATCGGCGTCCGAAGGCGTGTCGGCATTCGCCGAGAAACGTCCGGATGTCGTGCTTTTGGACGTTCGCTTGCCGGATATGTCGGGCCTGGAGGCCTTCCAGAAGTTCCGCGACATCGACGCCCGAGTGCCGGTCATCCTGATGACCGGCCATGGTACGGCCGACACCGCCATCGAGGCGATGCGTCTGGGAGCCCTCGAATACGTCGTGAAGCCACTCGATACCGACGCGCTGCGGAGCCTGATCCGCCGCGCCTTCGAGATCAGCCGCCTTATGCGCGTGCCGGCGAAATTCGCGAGCCCGGGATCTCCCGAGGACGAGTCGGACTTGCTGGTGGGCAACTGCCCGGCGATGCAGGAGGTGTATAAGGCCGTGGGCCGGGTTGCGCAGCAAGACGTCACCGTGCTCATACTCGGCGAAAGCGGCACGGGGAAGGAGTTGGTCGCCCGCGCGATCTATCAGTACAGCGATCGGGCAAAGGGGGCCTTTCTGACGATCAACTGCGCCGCCATCCCGGAATCGCTTCTGGAAAGCGAGTTGTTCGGCCACGAGCGTGGCGCGTTCACGGGCGCGGACCGGAAACGGGTCGGCAAGTTCGAACAATGTGACGGCGGCACGATCTTCCTCGACGAGATCGGCGACATGACCTCGGCAACGCAGACGAAGATCTTGCGCGTACTGCAGGAAAAGCAATTCGAGCGGGTGGGCGGCAACGAACCCATCAAGGTCGACGTCCGCGTCATCGCGGCCACCAACCGGAACTTGGAGGAGATGGTGTCAGCCGCTGGCTTCCGGAGCGACCTGTATTACCGGCTCAACGTGTATACGATCAACTTGCCTCCGCTTCGCGATCGGCCCGGCGATCTCCCCTTGCTGGCAGAGCACTTCCTGCGACGTTTCAGTCGGGAACTAGGTAAGGATGTACGCAAGATCGCCCCGGAAGCGATGGAACTGCTTGCCAACTACGCTTGGCCGGGCAACGTCCGCGAGCTTCAAAGCACGCTCAAGAAGGCCATCCTGCACGCGACCGGCCCGGTCTTGCTCGACGAGTTCTTACCTGAGCCGGTGACAAAAGCCCCGGTCTCCGCGTCGTCCGATGCTCTTCCGACCGAAAGCACGGACTTCCACGACCTGGCGGGCTTCATCCATGGGCGACTCCAGGCGGGGACGACCGATCTCTACGCCGAGACGCAGGCCGTGACCGACCGGGTCCTGCTGCTGAACGTCCTTGCCTTCACCGGCAACAATCTAACGCAGGCTGCCCGAATTCTCGGCATCAGTCGCGCCACGCTGCGAAGCAGACTCTCCGCGCTAGGCATCGTCGTCGAACGATCGACTTCTTTGGAGGAAGACTCGCCGGGCGGGTAGAAGTCGGCCCGACGAGCGCCGGCAGGGCTTCTCTTTCTGCCGGCCTGCGGGGGGGTGACCGGTTCTCTGCGGTCAGGCTTTGACCAGGTGGAAAGACTCTTGCCAGCTTGTTGGCACGGGTGTCCGGCTGAAATTCTCACGAACCGGGCGACTTAGAACAGGTAACCGAATGCTTCGATGTCGTCCGCGGCCAACTGTGCCACGATGTCCTTCGTGCGCTCGTCGTAGTAATCTCGATACCCGGCCGAGAGTCGCTCGCTCCGATTCATCCACGGAATCGCCTTGCCGCCCACGCCAAGCATCGTGATGATATTGCCGACCCCTTCTTCGAGATTCTCAAATCGCACGACGCGGTCGACGGCGATCTGGCCAGACTCATCGACAAGCCAGTTCTTCTGCGGCGTGAACCAAAAAGGCGCTCCCGCGGACTGATTGTACCCGCCGTAATCGCATCGGTTCGGGAACGGTCCTTTGTAATAGTCGTAGTTGTAGGCCAGCCACGACGCAAACGGCAGCGGGCTGCCAGACGGGCCGCGAATCGCCTGCCCGTCGTGAACCTTCGCCTTCATCACGTGATGATAGATGGAGACGAATCGATCCCATGGATTGCGCACCACGGAAAACGAGAAGTATTCGCGCAGCGCCGGGGTTCGACGGTACGATCGAAACGTCCGATGGGCAGCGCCTCCCCATGGCACTTCCAACGCCGCGGCAATGCTTCTCCCCGCGGTCTTCGGAATGTGCACGAAGATGCACTTGTACCGATGACTCACCGTGCCCTCGGGACGCGGGCCGCGATCGAGGCAGCCGCGAGCCCACGCCTTCAGCCTACTGGCGCTGGACAGTGCAAGCCACTGAATCCTGCGCAGCGCCGAACCTCCGCCCGACTGCCTCTCCAGAACTTGGCGGCGCGTCAAGTCGGCGAATGCAGGGACGTTGAGGAAATGCTCGCGATACCACCGTTCGGGCCTTGCGCCGTTACCATTCCCGGTATTCACATCAGTCGACTCCGCAGAAGTCGTGGGCCTCGCCCCGTGGTACAGCAGCAGCCGCCGGAGGATCGTCCGGCTTGGCCGTGCGGCGGTTGGTCCAAGACCACGAAACGAACGAAACTGGAATTGGCGGGCAAGCCGACGAAACGAGTGGGGTGCAAGTTGCGTGCCGCTGCGCAGGCAAAGCCGCCGTGCGGTGGGAATTCGCTTTCCACAAAGGACGCAGAATGCGCAACGCTTGCGATGCTTTCCTGCTCAAGTGCCGCCGTGGCACGAGGCGGCGGTCGGAACGTCGCTTCGCCAACCGTGAAAGGCGGTGCGTTGGGGGCGGCCTGCGCCGCCGCTCCCCAAGTGTCTCGGCGCCGATAGGCGAGGTATTCGATCGTCCAAGATTGGTTTCCGTGCCGCTTGCTCTAGAAGTGGCCCAGTATTTGCGTCAAAGCCGATTGGATCTATGGGAGCCCTTTGGCTACCGCAGATTCCCCTGTACCGGATTCCCTGCAAGGAGGCTTTTCCAGGAAAGGAACGCAATGGTGCTGCGGAACGCAATCCTGCACATCGGAATGGGGAAGACGGGGACAACCACCATCCAGTTCTTTCTTCACAAGAACGCGAAGCGGCTGCGCGAGCACAATGTGGCGAAGTTCTGCCCGTTTGACTTGAAGACTTATCCACAGACCGCGTTCCGGGACATTGACCGGTTGTACCAGGGACTGGACGAGTTGAAGGAGCGGACCGAGCAGCAAGGCGCGGACAGCGTCGTCTGGAGCATGGAGGCGCTCGGATCCCTTGAGTTCGGCAACGACAGGCGCAAGCTCGAGGCGATCCGCAGGAAGCTTGCTGGAGCCAACATCACGATCGTGGTCTACCTTCGCAGGCAGGACTCGTTTGCACCTTCCGCTTATCTGCAATGGAACGTCCTCAACAAGAGGTACCGGGGACCGGTCCAGTCATTCGACGAGCGTTTTCCGGCATTCTACGGTGAAGACAACTCTTGCATGTTGGAAGGTACGAACCTGAACTACTATGAGGTGATTCGACCATGGGCCGAGGTCTTTGGCGTCTCGAACCTCCGCGTCAGGCTGCTGGAGAAGGCGCAGATGGTCGAAGGCAACCTGCTCCACGACTTCTGCGCGGCGTCCGGGCTTCCCAAGGTCGAGTATGACTTCGAGGTGTCGCGACAAAATGTGACATTCAACATGGAATTGCATGACTTGCTCGGCATGTACAATTCCGTCTTCGAGGAACCGATCAATCCGACGGAAATGCGGGATTTCTTCGGCTCGTTCGTCTATGACGAGTTCTTCTCCCGCCCGTTCTTTACCCGATTCACGATCCCACCCGAGAAGCGGTTGGCAATCCTCGAGGGATGCGAAGAATTCAACGCCAAGGTCGCGCGCGAGTATCTCGGACGGGAAGACGGCGTGCTGTTTCGCGAACCTTGGCCATCTCCCGACGAGCCGCATCAGCCATATAGCGGCATGACCCTTGAGAAACTCGTCCCCATTCTCCTGCATATCCTGCTGAAGCAACATCAAGAGATCGCCAGGCACAGCGCGCTGTTGCAGCAGCGGCCTTCCCTTGCCAAGATCGTTGTCGGCGGTGTCGCTTGCGTTGCACAGAAGGTTGGCTCGATGTTCGGCGCCGCACGCCGGAAATCGACGCGCGCGGACTTGCAGCCTCTCGCAGCACACCGCGTCAGGGCCCCGATTGCCTCAGCCCAATCGAATGTCTGCGCCGAACCGGAAGTCCCTCTTCACGGATAGTCGTTCTCGGTCGGGCGCAAGGACTCGCCCGGGTCCGAGTTTTCGATCGATCTCGCGCCGCGCATGGCAGCAGCGTCCTGGGAATCGTCGCTCTGCAAGCACGTTTCTGGGCGATTGGCGCCAACTCTTTGGTCGCGATGGCAGCTTTCTTGCCAATTGGTAGGCGGACGGTGGAAATGCCGTCAATTCGTTCTTCATTCACGTTGAGCACATGGCCCGGCGCGCGACGATACTGAGACTATCGCCCGTCTCGTGTCGCCGTACGAGTGACGAACGCCCGCAGAACCTCGACCCGACGTTGCACGGGAACGGCCCGAGACATTCTCATGAGCGCGGAGCCTTCCGCGCTCGCACTGAACACATCAATCTTGCGGGAGGGTCTTTCATGCTTGGTAGTCACATGACGCGTCGGCTCGCACAGTGGGTTTTTCGGGGGCGGTCGGCGGGGCGGGGGGGCAAGCGTTCCCATCGACGCGAGTCTCGGCTGCTGCGGGCGGAACCGCTGGAGCAGCGGGACCTCCTCTCGGTCACGGGCATCGGCAACGAGACGTTCAAGTCCATTCCCTTTACGGCCAGCGGCAAGGTCGTCTCCGATTACAACGAGGCGGGCTACCACTGGCATCTGGTCGGCACGGCGAATCTGACCCAGGGGGTGATCGTCTACGATTCGGTCAGCCACGGCACGATCGCCAAACGCGGCACGACCCACGGGGCGCTCCTCTCGGTCAACAACGGCACCTATTCCGCCACGGGAAAGTCGCCGAGCTTCAACGGCTCGTGGAAGTTGAACGGCTACACCGACAACATCGTGGATCAAGGGGGAAAGATGGACGGAACGGTGATCGTCCAGAGTTCCTCCATGCAGATCCCCACCCGGCCCACGGTCGTCAACTCCTTTAAAGGGACGTACAACCTGGAGAACGCCAAGCTCAACACGAGCAACTTCGCGCTGGCCATGGATCTCACGCGGGGCGATACGAAGATGACCTTCAACGGCACGCTGACGCCCACGGGCAGCGCCTTCGACGTGGTCGTGACGCCGACGTGGAACTCCAACGGAACGATCCACGTGGGGGTCCGCGTTCCGGGCCAGCCCCACAAGACGGCCACCGCCAACCGGAGCACTCCGGTGACGAGGGTCCAGGTGTATTGGGCCCAAGGAACGACGCTGAAGTCGGGCGTGCTGGACTCCATTCCCGTGTACTGGAACGAGGCTTCGGGGGCGTACACGGTGGCGATTACGGACTACCCCGCGGCGCCGGCCGGGGCGACCGGCCTGGCCTTCGTCACGCAGTTCGACGGCAAGACGCGGATCGCGACGCTGGCATTGCCCAAGGTGTCGATCGGGTCGGCGGTCGTCGCCGAAGGTGACAGCCGCAGCGTCGATGCCCGGAATCACGCCGTGATCCCGGTGACCTTGTCGAAGGCCTTTGTGAAGGACGTCACCGTATCGTACACGACCTTCGTCGCCAGCAGCGACACCGCGAAACCGAACGTCAACTACGCGGCAGCGAGCGGCTCGATCGTGATCCCGGCCGGACAGACGCGCGGGCAGATCGACGTCTCGATCCTCGGCAACACCACGTATGAGCTCAACAAGAAATTCTCGGTGAAGTTGACCCAGGTCCGCAATGCGGGCCTCAACACGACGCGATCCCAAGGGACGTGCACGATCACCAACGACGACCCGATCCCCACCCTGTCGATCGCGGATGTGGCCATCGCCGAAGGAACGCCTCAGGGAACCAAGGGCAAGACGACGAACTTCGTGTTCACCGCGACGCTGTCGAATGCGAGCTACCAGAAGCTCACCGTGAACTACCGGACCGCCAACGGCACGGCGAAACTGACCGACAAAGACTACGTTGCGAAAACGGGCACATTGACCTTCGCTCCCGGGGCCAAGTCGGCCAGTCTCACGATCGTCGTGAATGCCGACGCGAAGGTGGAAGTCGACGAGACCTTCTTCGTGAATCTCTCGGTTCCCACGGGGATGAAGGTGAACCTCGCGACCAACCGCGTCAAGGGAACGATCCTGAACGACGACGCGTCGCCGATCATCCCCGGGGCCTCCCGCGACGCGGCGCTGAAACAGATGGCCGGCGTCGCCCAACTGGCCGGCTACTTCGACCCGCTCGATCAGAACGAGGAATCCGGAGCAGCCGCGGACTCGGTTGGGCTACTTCCCGTGGTTTGATGATGGCTTGTCGACGGTTCGATCGACCGTGAGTCCGGCGTGCTAATGCCCGACGTACTTGGCGTACAGCGTTCGCGCCGTGGCCACGTCGGCGGTGCCGCCGATGATCGCGCGGCCGTCGGGAAAAATGGTCAATTCGTAGGCGTCGACGTTCAAACGCAACAGGAAGGCGTTGCGAGTGACCTGGCCGACGCCTTCCAACTGTCGGCTGAGGCGATCGAGCGAGAGGGTCACCCCGGGCTGCGTTAGCTGCACGGCGTTGCGCCCGCAAAGGATCGCCGAACGACTCCCTTCCTTGCCCGCGAGCCAGGGGAACTCGCGGCGTTTGCACGCCGGGCAGTCGACCTGCTCGCGGAGCGAGGAGACGTTGATCTGTCGGATGCTGTTGTTCCACAGTTCGACCACGGTGAGGTGTCGGGAGACAGCGTCACGATGGCCGCTGAGGATCTTGATTGCTTCGAGGGCCTGAATCGAGGCGATCACGCCGACGATGGGCCCGAGGATTCCGGCCGTGTCGCAGGTGGGCATGGTGCCTGGCGGCGGACACTCGGTCATGAGGCAGCGGAGGCAAGCGGTATCGCCCGGCAGGATGGCCATGCTTTGCCCCTCGGCGCCGAGGCATCCGCCGTAGACCCACGGAAGGCCGCGCAGAACGGCGAAGTCGTTCAGCAGGAACCGCGTCTCGAAGTTGTCGGTTCCGTCGACGATTGCATCGATGCCTTCGCAGAGCTTCTCGATGTTCGCAGGGTTGACATCGGCCACCACGGCATCGACCTGGACCTCGGAGTTGATGCGGCGAAGTTTCTCGGCCGCGGCCACGGCCTTGGGGAGTTGGGCGGCGACGTCGCTTTCGTCGAAGAGCGTCTGACGTTGGAGGTTGTTGGTCTCGACAAAATCGCGATCGACAATTCGCACCAACCCCACGCCGGCCCGCACGAGCGTGTTGGCCAGCACGCTCCCCAGCGCCCCGCACCCGCACACCAGCACCTTGCCGGCCGCCAGGCGTTCCTGCCCCTCGCGTCCCAGCGGCGCAAAGCGGATCTGGCGGATGTAACGATCTAAATTCGTCGAGGCGCCGCTCTCGCCGGTTGACATCACGGGGTGCTCCTGGGTGCTATCCGAGATATGCGTCGAACACCCGAATCGTTTTCCAATTGGACTCGTTCTCTTCGAGGAACTGCTGATGCTGCGGCGAGTCCTGATACGTGTCGTGCGCCTCGCGCGTCTCGAAAACGAGGTGCAAGACCACGTCGAAGTCGCAGTCGCTGACCGACCAGCGAATGTCGTCGGCCAAGACGCCCGCAGCGAAGAACACCGTGCCGGGGTGCCCGCTCAAGGATCTCTTGCAGGCGGCGACGAGTTGCTCCTTGGCATCGGGGGAATTGTCGTTCAGGCTGAAGTAGACGCTGTGGACGAGTTGGGCGCGGGCTGGCATGGATGGCCTGTGGTTGGAGAGAGCGTGCCTTGGTTCCAATTCAACAATCAATATTCGCGGTTCATCGTTCTCTTGGCGGGAGACACCCATGGGATTCGCAGGATACGAACCGAGCACTGAGTCGCGAATGACGAGTGTGGAGTGCCTCGGAGCCACGAGTCATCGAGACGACGCGAGTCTCTTCAGCCTACCCCATCGGCATGGGCTGGGGAAGGTCTCTCGACATCTGCGAAACGGCCTACTACAATGCGCCAGCGAGGTGGAGCTTGACGCCAATGCCATTGCGACTCGCTGGCCTGGCCGGTGACCACGGAAGGTTCGTGCGTGTTTCTTCCCATCGAAGACCCTGTGGAGCGATTCTGCGGTTTCGGGCCGAGCCGGCTGGCCTTTGGGCGTGAGCCCGCGGCCGTGGCAGTGGACCTGGCCGCTGACGATTCGGCTTCGCGGCAGTTGATTCGCAAGCGTTGCCCGGAAGAGCCCGGCGTCTACGGCATGATCGATCCCGACGGGAAGTTGATCTACGTAGGCAAGTCGAAGTCGCTGCGCGGGCGTCTGGTGAGCTACCTGACCGGTTCGTCGCTTGACCGCAAAGCGCGGCGAATCATCACCTGCACGCGGCGGATTGTCTGGGAACCAGCCCCGCACGAGTTCACTGCGCTGCTGCGCGAGCTGGAACTGATTCGCCGGTTTCGGCCGCGGTTCAACGTGCGGGGCCGCCCGGGCCGGGGACGGCGGGCGTACCTGGCGTTGGGGCACGGCCCCGCTCCCCACGCATATCTTACTGAAAAGGGGGCCAAGCAAGACCGCCTCCTGGTTGGCCCTCTCTGGCCAGGGCGCGAATTGCGGCGCATGGTTCGCGCGGTGAACGACTGTTTTAGGCTGCCCGACTGTCCGGGCCGCATCGCCCTCGCGTTCTCCGAACAGCGGGAGATGTTTGCGCGTCGGCCTGCGGCCGGGTGCATGCGCCACGAGTTGGGAACCTGCCCCGGTCCGTGCACGGCGTCCTGTTCGGCACGGACGTACTCGGAGCATGTGCGTCAGGCTTGCGCGTTTCTGGGAGGCACCGACCTCGCCGTGCTGAACCGGCTGGAAAGGGCCATGCGCGCCGCGGCGGCTGAGGAACGCTTCGAATGTGCGGCGACTTTGCGCGACCAGTGGCACGACCTGGCCGAGTTGCACGCGCTGTTGGACCGGGTGCGGACTGTTGAGCGGACCTATTCGTTCGTCTACCCCGTGCCGTCTTACCGGCATGGGCAGACCTGGTTTCTTATCCACCGCGGACAAGTGGTCCATTCGGTCGCCGCCCCGAGCACCTCGCGATCGGGCCGGCACGCCACCGAGGCCCTGAATCGCGCCTATCCGGCTGGTCCCGTCCGGATCGATCAAACACCGCCGGACGATCCCGACCTGATCCTGCTGGTGTCGCTTTGGTTCCGAAGCCATCCGGAAGAACTCGTACAGACGCTTTCGCCCGCATCGGCAAGAGGCATCGCCTCCGAACATCAGAGGTTGAACCAGCGCCCCGCCAAGGTATGATGGTGTGGGGTTGGAGTGTCAGAAGGTTCTGCGGGAGGTTCTGGATGCGGACGTTCCTGGTGACGGGCGGGGCGGGGTTCATTGGGTCGCACATCGTTGAGGCCTTGGTGGGGCGCGGCGACCGGGTGCGGGTGTTGGACAACCTGAGCACCGGTTTCCTCTCCAATCTCCAGCCGTTTCGCGAGGCGATTGAGTTCATCGAGGGCGATGTTGCTGATCCGGCCGCCGTGCGACGCGCTGTGGAAGGGGTCGAGTGCGTGTTTCACGAGGCCGCCCTGGCCTCGGTGCCCATGAGCCTGGAACAACCCTTGCAGACCCACACGGCATGTGCGACCGGCACGGTGACGTTGCTGGATGCGGCACGGCGGGCTGGAGTGCGCCGGGTCGTGTATGCCAGCTCCAGTGCCCTCTACGGCGACCGCCCTACCAGTCCCAAACGCGAAACCGACCTCCCCGCGCCCATCTCTCCCTACGGTGCGGCGAAACTCGCCGCGGAGTATTACTGCGGGGCGTTCTCGGCCACTTTTCCCATCGAGACCGTTGCCCTTCGCTACTTCAACGTGTTCGGCCCGCGCCAAGACCCCAAGAACCCCTACGCGGCGGTGATCCCCATCTTCATCACGGCGATCCTTGACGGCAGGCCGCCGGTCATCTTCGGCGACGGCACGCAATCGCGGGATTTCACGTTCGTGGGCGACGTGGTCGCGGCCAATCTGCTCGCCGCCGATGCACCGCAGGCGGCCAACCGCGCGATGAACGTGGCCACCGGCCGGTCGATCGACCTTTTGGAGTTGCTGGCCGGACTGAACGAAGTGCTGGGCACGCGGATCGAGCCGTCGTTTGCACCGCCGCGCGTAGGCGATATCCACGAGAGCACTGCCGACATCACCCTGGCGCGAACGCTGCTTGGCTACGCGCCCAAGGTTTCGCTCATCGACGGCCTGCGACGGTCGATCGACTACTACCGGCGGGCAATCGCGAAGTAACCGGTCGGACCGCCACGGCAGCAGCCAGTTCCGGCCTCGGACTGGCGGCCGAGGCCGTGCGTTCCCCGGCCGTCTGCGGGAATCGAAGCACGACCGGGTCTCGCATCGCAAAGGCCTCCGGCGATCGTCGATGAAGCGTCCACGCGTAAATGCTTCCCACCGCAATGAGCATGGCGCCCGTGCAAGCAAATAGCGTGGGATAGCCGGCCACACCGCACACTGCGCTGACATGCAGAATGGCCCCCGCCGTTGGGGCAGCGAGCAGTTGTCCGACGTCAAACGAAGCCAGAACGATGGTAATCCCCAGTCCGCGGTACCGAAGCGGGAACGTGGCCGTACCCAACGCGGCAACCATCGGATACAAGATCGCCTGGCCCATCCCGTAGGGTAAGCCCGGCAGGATCAGTTGCCACTCGCTCTGGATGACGAGGAACAGCCCCTGGGCCATCGCCAAGAGCGCGAGCCCTACGAAGATCATCGTCGTCAACCCGAGGCGGTCTGGCAAACGCCGATTCAAGACCCGGGCCGCCACGGCGGTGGCCGCGACTACAGTGAAGAACATCCCAATCCGCGGGATGTCGATCTCGGCCGCATAGGTGCGAAGGAACGTCTGCGGCAGCGATAGGGCCCCTCCGGCGGCAACGCCGATCGCCAAGACAAATCCCGGGTGATACGTTCGCAGGACGGTGAGGGTATTCACCCGAGGGTGGGGAGCGGGGGCGTGAGCTTTCCGGGTGGACAACCATGCGAACGGCATCGCCACAAGCGTCAAACAACTGGACGTCAGGAACATCCGATCGACGAGCCAACGCTCCAGCGGGCCCGGCCCGACAAGCAAATCACCCAAATGGGTGCCAAGCATCATCCCTACGAAGCCGGACGTGCCGAAGATGCCGACCAGCTCGGCCATGCGGGCGGCCGTAATCTGGCCGGACACAAACGTGGTAGCAGCCCCAAAAATACCTGCCAGGGAGGTACAATAGACAAAGCGCAGCAGATAGATCGGCAGTCCGTCGCAACGCGTTACCCAGAGATGGGCAAAACAGGTCGCGGCAAAGACCGCCATCGAGCCCAGCCAGATGAGCTTGGGCCCTCGCTGGTCAATGGCTGCTCCTAACGACAAGCGGGCCAGGACACTGCCCACCATTCCCGCCCCGACGATCCATCCCAACTGGAGTTCCGTACCTCCAAGGACGGTGACGAAGTCGGCGTACCGGAAGAGGACCGAATACGCCACGCTGATTAGCAGGCAGGCAGCATAGGCGTGCCAGAACCGCGGTCCGTACAGCCGACTACACCCCTCGGGGGTCTCGGCCGGATCAGTTTCACCGCAAGCAAGCGATTCAGAACAGCGGGGGGCCGCTGTGGATGGGCAGGTCATGGAAGCTCAGTCGCAAACGTCCGATGTCGAAGCCTATTATACTGGGGGCCATGAGCGAAGTCAGTGTCAATTTCGGATTGCGTCCGAACTCATTGCAAGAGTTGGACTTCACCGCGCTGGCGTTGGTCGTGGAGACCTCCGCCGATGGAATCGTCCGGCTCGCCGCACTTCTTCGCTCTGCCTCCGGTAAACAGGGACAAGTGTATCGGTTGGCCGGTTCGTATTACTTGAGACATGGCGCCAGAAAGTCGACAGAAGCACACTTTCGCAAGGCCGGAAAGTCGTAAACAAGAGGATCTGATGACGGAGTCCGCCAAGCCGCTGGTGGCCGTGGCCACCTACAACGAGATCGAGACACTTCCGCGTTTGGTGGACGAAGTGTGGCGACATTTGCCGGCGACCGACATTCTGGTCATCGACGACAACTCGCCCGACGGAACCGGCCAGTGGTGCCGCGAGAAGTCCGGTCAGGACCCTCGCATCACCTGCCTTCAGCGAGAGGGCAAGCTCGGCCTAGGCACCGCGCTGGCCACAGCGATGCGTTACGCCGCCGAGCGCCGTCAACAGTACGCCTACCTGGTGACGATGGACGCCGATCTCAGCCATCCACCGGAACGCCTCGCGGAACTCGTGCAAACCATGGATCCGCCGGGATTGCCCCGGGTGGATGTGGCTATCGGATCCCGGTACATTGCCGGCGGATCGATCGAGGGCTGGCCGCTGAGCCGACACATCATGAGCCGAGCCGTGAACTTCGTCTCACGTTGGCTCCTCGGCCTGCCGCCCCGCGATTGCAGCAGCGGATACCGCTGCTACCGTACCGAAACCCTGGCCCGAATGGACTTCCAGGCGATAGCCTCTCACGGCTACTCCTTTGAAGAGGAGATCCTCTGGAAACTCCATCGCCTTGGGGCCGATTTCGCCGAGGTGCCGATCCACTTCGTGAACCGTCGTCGCGGGAACTCGAAGATCAATCCGCGCGAGCTTCTCACGTCAGCGGGCATACTCCTGGGGCTGGTCGCCAAACGGTTGCTGCGGCGATGAGAGCGAAGAAGAAGGCAGCGGAAGGAGGCGAGGAGTGTGAGAGAAAGGTGTGAAGCAGACGAGGAGATGATCGACCGTCTCCCCGCACTCTCCGCAGTTCCTATCTTCTTCACGCGTTGTCCCCCAGTTCCCTACGGCCGATTCTCATACCAAGCCAGATTCCGAGTCCGGCCCGCGTTAACGACCAGATCCAGCCGGCCATCGCCGTTGATGTCGGCGACCGCGGCCCCTTCGGCCGCGATGCCGCGGTCCAAAGAGACGACTCGGAAGCTGATATCGTCACCGCCCCGGAACGGGTCATACAGGGCGATCCCCCCGCCCGAGCCTCGCCATCCGGCGATGATCTCGTCGTCGCCGTCGCCGTCGAAATCGGCGGTCACTAAGACGTGACCTTCGGAGAGCGACCGATCGAGCACCTGCCGCTGCCAGCCGCCTTGCGCCGCGCGGACCGTGTACACCACGACTTCATTGCCGTGCCACGGCTCGATGGCCGCGATGTAGGTCGGGCCGGCGCGGAGCCGGCCGGGGGCGGCTTCGCTGGAGCCCCGGCTGGTTCCAGGCTTCTCGTCCTTGGGCTTCAAGCCGCCAGAGATTTTCTCCTTGTGCCATTGTCCGGTGGGATATGCTCCTTCGTACTTGAATCGGTAGATCCCTTCAAAGCTGGCGGTGAGCAGATGGTCGCGGCCACCGTCCTCCCATTTGCCGACCCAGAGCCCGTGAAGCACGGTAAGCGTCTCGTCGATCGTCCACCTATCCCAGTCGCCGCGGGCGGAATCCTTCGGCGGGCGGAAGGCCCAGAGGTGCGCCGGCTTGGGCGCTGCATTGCCTTGAGAACCGGGCCCGAAGATTGGCGCGTGGATCAGCTCCTTGCGTCCGTCCCCGTCCAGGTCGGCCCAGCGCACGCGGTGTGTGACCGGGTCCTTGCCGATCGGGTGCACGGCCCAGGGCTCGTCGAGATTCTTCTTCGGCTCGAGCCACTGAATCTCCCCGCCCCGGGTCGACTGCCCGAAGTAGAACCCACTGGCCAGGGCAAGCTCCGGCCGGCCGTCGCCATCGAGGTCGTGGACCGCCAGATCGATCGGCTGATCGATCACGGCCACCGGACGTCGTTTCCATGTGGGGTTCTCATACCAGTCGACCCGGTTGGCATCGGTCGAGAGCGCCACGACGTCGATGCGCCCATCGCCGTTCACATCCGCCACCGTCACCTGGTACCCGCCCGGATACGCGTCGATCTCGTGCCGTTGAAACTGCACGGGGCCGGCTGCCACCATCGCCGCTGAGAGTAACGTCGCCGCGAGCATGTCTGGTCCTCCTGGGCATTTCCCCGGTACCATAGTGGTTGGTGCTGCGAAACGCAAGCGCCGACGTTTGACGTATTGCCGCTTGCTTCTCCCTGGAAACGACACCGTTTCTCGCGCGGCCGCCAGGTGGAACCCGTTCGCCCCGAGCCGCGATTCCGTTCACGCTGCCGGTGGATCGACAGGCCCCGGCGCGGGATCGGAGAGGTCCTCGACCAGCCATTTCTCTTTGCGGTGCCATCCGACGCCGCTGAGTCTGGGATGCGACTTCAGCCAGCGGTCGAGCACCGCCAAGAGACGGCGCAGGGCGCGGCTGTCGCGGGGGGCGTAGAAGTGTTGCGAGAGCATGGCATGGCGGATTTCGGCCTTGGTCTGGGGCACCCATTCCACGCTCAGGGCCCAGCGTTCGTCGAGCCATTCGAGCACCACGCCCAGCGCCTCGCCGTCGACGAGGCATCGCATCCCTTGGGCGTTCTGCACCGGTCCGCTTTGTTCGACGGCCAGCCCCGGCCCGGGGAGCGACTCCGCCAGTTGCCGGAACAGGCGCACGCCGACAAACGGTTCATCGGGGCTGTCATCGCAAAACAACTCGGGATCGTTGCCGCGGAAGACGGCCACGCTCCGCACTCCCGTCGGGTCCTCCTGCGACAGGCCCCGCGGCGCGCTGACCAAGCGGCGGAAGAGGACGACCACACCCGCCATGAGGATCAGGCCGAACAGCGTTGGGACGAGTGATTCCATGGACAGCAGGCGGGAAGAAACCCTGAACAATAGATCGTTGAGCACGCAGGACGGGACTCCGGGGCCCCCTCTCTTCGCCACCACACGGAATGTGGAAACGAAGCGGATTTCCTCCGCACCCTAACGCTCGTGAACGTCTTCGAGGTAGGTGTATCCTTCCAGTCCGGCCTCGTAGAATCGCAGCAACCGGCCCGCCTGGCGGTCGTCGACGCGGTTGTCGCGGATGGCTTGCTCCACGGCGGATCGCAGTTGGCGCATCAGGGCACGGGGATCGAACTCCACGTATTGAAGCACCTCGCTCACCTTGTCGCCTTCGATGACCGCCTCGACCACCACGTCGTCGTTCGCGTCGAAGCTCACGTGGACGGCATTGGTGTCGCCGAACAGGTTGTGCATGTCGCCGAGGATCTCTTGATAGGCCCCCACGAGAAACGCGCCAAGGAAGTAGGGCCTGCCGTCGAAACCGTGCAGCGGCAGGGTCCGCTTCACGTCGCGGCGGTCGATGAAACGATCCACCTTGCCGTCGGAGTCGCAGGTGATGTCGCCCAGGACAGCGTGGTGTGCGGGCCGCTCGTCGAGCCGGTGGATGGGCAGGATCGGGAAGAGTTGCTTGACGGCCCAACTGTCCGGCAGCGACTGAAAGAGCGAGAAATTGCAGAAATACGTCTCGCTCAGAAGCCAGTCGATGATCCTCAGATCTTCGGGCACGTACTCCATCTGCCGCATCAGACGCTGGATCTTGCGGCAGATCCCCCAGAACAGGTTCTCGGCGTGGCACCGCTGTTCCAAGGGCAGGTAGCCGCCGCCGAACAGGTTCATTGCCATGTCGAGCGCCTGCTGGGCGTCGTGGTAACTCTCCAGGGCATTGCGCACGGTGAGCCCCTGGTACGTGTCGAGCAGATCCACGAGCGGCTTCTCGGCATCGTCGGGCAGTTGAGGCGGCACCCCGTTTTCCGCCAAGTCGGCCACGCCCAACACGTTGAACACCAGGACGCTGTGGTAGGCCACCACGGCCCGGCCGCTTTCGGAGAGGATCGTCGGGTGTGGCACCTCGGCATCGTCGCAGACGCTCTGGATGTGGAAGACGACGTCGTTGGCGTACTCTTGGAGAGTGTAGTTGACGCTGGACTCGAAATTGGTCTGCGAGCCGTCGTAGTCGACTCCCAATCCGCCGCCGACGTCGAGGTACTCCAGCCCTGCCCCGTGTCGCACCAGGTCGGCATACACGCGGGCCGCCTCATTCAGTGCCCGCTTGATGACGCGGATGTTCGTGATCTGGCTTCCCAAGTGGAAATGGAGCAGCTTGAAGCAATCGGCCTTGCCCTGGGCCTTCAGGTCGGCCAACAGGCGGAGGATTTCCGAGACGCTCAGGCCGAACTTCGAGCGGTGTCCGCCGGAGGCCTGCCATTTCCCCGCCCCGGGTGAGGCCAGCTTCACGCGCACGCCGATCTGAGGTCGTACCCCCACCTCTTCGGCCTTCTGGAGAATAACCGCCAGATCGGTATACTTCTCGACCACCATGAAGATCTGCCGCCCGATCTTCTGGGCCAGCATCGCGGTCTCGATGAACTCGTCGTCTTTGAAACCATTGCACACGATGGGCATGTCGTTCGAGGCCAGCGCGATCACCGCCAGGAGTTCCGGCTTGCTGCCGGCTTCGAGGCCGAAATGATACGGCCGCCCAAAGTCCACAACCTCCTCCACGACCTGGCGCTGCTGATTCACCTTGATGGGGAATACGCACTGGTAGCCGCCGCGGTAGTCGTGCTCGCGAATCGCCTGCTGGAAGGCCGCATGGATGTCGCCCAAGCGGTGCTTGAGGATGTCGCCGAAGCGGATCAGCACGGGCGTCTGAATACCGCGGGCCAGAAGCCGGTCTACAAGCTGTTTCAGGTCGATGGCCCGTCGTGGGTCCTTGGCGGGGTGAACGCAAACATGCCCGTGCTCGTTGATCGAAAAGTACCCCTTGCTCCAGGCGGCGACTTCATAGAGCTCGGCGGCGTCGGCCACGGACCAACGCCGCGTTTCCTGTTCGATTTCGAGCATCGAGTGCTACCTCGCTTTCTAGCTGCAAGGCATGTGAGGGTGCGCTTCCGAACCAATACGCTATGGTATCGCGCTGCAAGGAACTGAAAAGGGGCCGGGTGATCCGGCCCACTGGCAAGGGAATGCAGGTTGCAGAATGCAACAACTGTTCAAAAACGCTACAGCAAAATAGAACAGGCGAGCGGGGTTTAGTTCGGGCCTCTAAACCCCAGCTCGCCTTTGCTACTCGGAAGCGGATGCTTCCGACCCGTCGGGAGGGACGCTTCTCTGTTCCCAGCTCCTCTTCTCGGTCCGATCAACCTCTTCTGTTCCCGTCTGTTGCCTCTTCCCTACCGGACCTTGCTCGCCGGTTCCAACCAAAGCCGGACCTGGGCAAGCGCCGAGTTCCACCTCTCCGTCTGCCGACCCCGTGAGAATTTTGCCTCTTCTCTGTTCAGGCCCCCGCGGAGGGCTCCCTGTCGCTGAGTTGCCTGTGGGGCGACGCCTCGTCGGTTCCAAGATGCCTCTTCGGTTCCCAGAAGCGTGCTCTGCTTCTATTGCAAACACCATGCCAAACTGTTGGCCCGTGAAAGAAATGCCCCGGGGGGCATCCCGGAACTCGTTCTTGCTGCCAGAGGCTGCACGTGCATTGCGCACGTGCAGCATGCTTCACTTCTGCTCGGCCTTCCGTTTCGCGCGGTCCTCGATCTTCTTCATCCATGACTTGAGCTCGTCAAGACTGATCGAGCCGTCGCGGTTCTTGTCGGTCTTCTCAAACATGGATCGGGCCTTCTCGGGGTCCTTGAAGCGACTCTTGAATTCGCTCAAGGAGACCTTTCCGTCGCCATTGCTATCCAGCCTCTTGAACACGTCCTCTGCTTTTGGGGGCTTCTTCTCAACCTTGGAGTCCTTGTCCTTGGGCTGGGCCGAAGTGAACCCCGTTGTCGTCGCAACGGCAAGAATCACCAGTACGGAGCAGAATCGGATCATCGGCATTCTCCACCAGGTTACGTCGCCTCGATTGCGCTGGCTCCTCGTGGCAACCGCCAACGCTCCAGGACGTTCAGGCTCGCTTCTTTCCGCCATCCCCATCCATCGTAGTCGACCCTGCCGTCTTTCGCGACGTATTGTCAAGGGGGTTGATATAGTATTTAGATGGGGGCACCGCCACAGGATGGTGCGGTCGCCGAATCACCGCAGCGTGCCACGCGCGATACGTCCGCCACGGATCGCGCGAAGTTCGTTCCAGGCATCGCGGCCCGAGGTCCGTCCGGACAAAAGATCGCCGTAGACCCTCAGGACCCACTGCACGTCACGGCCAGGCGGATCACCGAGCAATTCGATCCGATAGTGGCGGACTCCCGCGGCCGACAACTGCGGCACGATCTCGGCGCTACTTTGAGGCACAGCGTGAAAGACGGTATTGCGGCACAGTGCGTCGCATTGAACCGTGTGCTGTTGGCCCTTGCGATCTTCCAATCGCACCCCGTGGCGCCGGCATGGTTGGCCGCAGTCCACTCGGCTCGCGCCCGCAGAGAGATGGGCACAGAACAGGCAGTGCTGCGAATGAAACATCGGCACCTGGAGGTCGACGACCACCTCCAACCGCTCGGCGGGGACACGGGCCGCCAAGTCCATCAGTTGGCCTCGGTTGAGATCCAGACTCGGAGTGACGCGTTCGGCCCCCTGGCCGAGCAGCCATTCGACGGAGAGGTCGTTGGCTGCATTGAGCGAGAAGTCAGCCGCGACCGGAAGTCGCCGGCCTTCGGGTGCTGCGTCGCCCCTTGGAAAGCCAGCGAAGAAGCGTAACGCAGCCAGGTTCCTTGCCAGCACCCCGTCTGGCTCGTGTCGGGCCATTGCCTCGAAGACCCAGGTTTCTCCGGGCTTCTGAATCCTCGGCGTGGCGAGGAAGATCTCAGCGCCTCGCTGATGTGCGGTGCGTGCTGCCTCGGCGTAGGCCGCGATGTCGCGGTACTCGACGATGACGTTGCGCACGCCCGCATCGAGCGTCGCAGCCAATTGCTGCGGCGAGCGGCACAGCACATGGAGCACCGGCGGCTGCGTCTTGCCGCCGTGAGACATCGGGTGCAAGACTGCGGACCGAAGCTGCTCAAGTTGAGGTTCCTGCGAAACCTCTCGCGGTCGGGCCACAGCGCAGGCATCGAGTTGGGCCACCAACCCGCGGCGCAATGTACCCAAGACGCTGAGCGGAACAAGAGGGCGGCCTTCGATCCTCGCCTCCAGACCGCGCAGGACGTAGGGCGTTGCCCCAAGGCGCCCAAGTTGCTCGCGCAACACAGATGCATCGAGGGGATGCTTGATCGCTTCCTTCAGCAAGTCGGCCGAAGTCACGTCGCACGAAGCCCCGGACTCGGCCCGACCGCGAATGCGCAGCGGGCGGCCGACTTCCGCGTCCACGACAAGGTCCAGGGCAACTCGTCGGATCGATTCGGACCTGCGCCGAGGTCTCTGGAGCTCCTGCTGGATTTGTGCGTCCGCGGTTTTCCGGACGCTCTGGCCCGGGCGGATTTCTTCGAGCGCGACAGCGTCCCGGGCGAAAGTCAGCTCCACGCGGCCGGCGTCGACCGCTCCGGTCGCCGGGCGCCCACCAACGTAAAGCCCATAGATTCGCCCTCCCTGGCGATTTTCTTGGGGAGTGTCGGTCTCGAAGACGACGCCGTCGCCGCGCCGGACGGGCATGGCCAATTCGACTTCGACCCGGTTGCGGTGCACTCGCGTCACCTTTCCCAAGGGCGAGCCGCGATGGGCCGATCCCTGGCCCGTAACGAGTTCCTTGGGTCGGTCGCCTTCGAGCCAGCCATGCGAAAGGCCGCGGGAAAACACCGCCTCCAAGCGTCGGACGTCCTCCGGGGCATACTGCGGGGACGCGCCGGCCATGGCGGCGTCGATGGCCCGGCGGTAGTGACGCACCACGGCATCCACGTAATCGGCAGATTTGAGGCGTCCTTCGATCTTCAGGGCCCCGACACCGGCCTGGATCAACTCGGGCACCAGTTCGAAGGCGGCCAGGTCTTGGGGGCTGAGCAGATACGACGGCACGCTCTCCGTCGAAACGTCGTCGCACGCCAGTCGATACGGCAGCCGGCAGATCTGGGCGCAATCGCCCCGGTTGGCGCTCCGTCCGCCCAGGGTGCGGCTCGCCAGGCATTGCCCCGAGTACGAAATGCACAGCGCCCCATGCACGAAGACTTCGAGCGTGATCGTCGTCTGGCGGGCGATCGCGCCGATGGCGTCGATCGACAGTTCGCGGGCAAGGATGACCCGCTCGATGCCCAGCGACTCGGCCGCGGCGATCCCTTCCGCGCTGGTCAGGCTCATCTGGGTCGAGGCGTGGATGGGCAGCGTCGGGCACACGGCCCGGGCCAGGCGCGCGACGCCAAGATCCTGCACGAGCACCGCATCCGCCCCCGACGCGGCGAGATGCCGCAGCACCTGCTCCGCCTCCGCCAGTTCGCCGGTGAAGACGAGCGTGTTGAGCGTCACGTACGCCTTGACGCCGTGGCGGTGAAGCCATGCGACCAGATCGCCTAGCTCATCAAGGGGGATGTTCTTGGCCCGAGCCCGGGCGTTGAAGTTGGTCTTCGTGTCCAGCCCGAAATACACCGCGTCCGCGCCCGCCGCGACCGCCGCTTCGGCCGCGAGACGGTCTCCGGCGGGAGCGAGCAGTTCCGGGGGAACGCGGGGCGTGGATCGTGTCGAGAGAGAATTCGACGGCCCTGGCGTGATCGACATGCCCCCCAGCATACCGCGCCGCGAGGAACTGGGTAAGGAAGGCCCGAGGAGGCCGTTCGTCGAAAACGTTAACTCATTGACCCACAGAGTGTTCCGAGTTCCTTCGCGTCGCCTGCGGGAGATTTGGCCACCGGTGCTTGCGACAACTCGCAAAGCCAACGAGCCACCCTCTTTCCGCACCAGCTTCTGAGCATCGGCCATTCCACCCTATCGACGGGGTAGTCGTGTAGATTCCCCGCGAAGCGATTTTTCCAATAAACACTGGATTTTGCATCCTGTTTTTGAGACAATAGTGATGTAGGGCAAGGCGTTCACGTCGGGCGGTCGAGGTGTGCACGTACAAGGGCAACGTGCTCACTGCCGGACCCTGAGGGAGGAGTCACCATGGTTTCGCGCAGACGTACTGCGTTCACACTCGTTGAGTTGCTGGTGGTCATCACCATCATCGCGATGTTGATGGGCCTGTTGTTGCCGGCCGTCCAGAACGCCCGCGAGGCGGGGCGGCGGGCGCAGTGTATGAACAATCAGAAGCAGTTCGGCACGGCGCTGCTGAACTACGAGGCGGCCAAGAAGCGGTTCCCCGGGCATGTGACCCGGCGTTACAGGGTGAACCCCACGGCCGGCACCACGGCCTGGTTCACCGTCAGCTGGATCGTTGAGTTGCTCCCGTACATGGACAACGCGGCGTTGGACTCCGATTGGAGCGCCAATGGCGCGGCGTACAACCAGAAGCCGACGGTTGGGCTGGGGTACACCATCTGCCCGAGCGATCCGAGGACCAACGTCAGCACGACGCCGGTGTTGGCCTACGTGGTCAATGCCGGGCTCCCGGATACCGATATTCAGACGGCCAATTCGGTGCAGGTTCACGTCAATGGACCGCATTCGGGCGTGTTCCACAACCTGCATCGGTTTCCCACGGACGTAATGTCGCTCGACTACCTGAGCACGCACGACGGGTCGCAGAACACGTTGATGCTTTCGGAGAACATTCAAGGCACCGAATGGTCGCGGCCTTACAACAATAGCATTCAGGAAGACACGTCGCTGACGCCGTGGCAAGCGGAAGTGGGTATGGTGTGGTGGCGGATCACCGGCTCGGGAATCACCACCCCGTTCGCACCGACGACCAACCTCGGCAAGATCGGCATCAACGCCGGCAAGGACGATGGCCCTCAGATTTCGCAAGGCGACATCGCTCCCACCGACCTTGATCCAGCCGTTTCCCCGAACGGCTGGACCTCGTTGACTGCGGCGCAGGCCACCGAGCAGTTGGCGTATGCCCGCCCCTCGTCGCGTCATCCTGGCGGCGTGAACGCGACGTTCTGCGACGGCCACACGCAGTTCCTCAACGACACGATTGACTACCGCGTGTTCCAGCAGATCATGACTCCGGCGCGGAGGCATCCGACCGCCTTGGACTCCTCCGGAAACCGCTGGTACAACGAGGGGGTGTTCGACGCGACGCTGCTCGCCCCCTGATTCGTCAGCGCCCCACTGCCAGCAATAAGCTCAAGCCCTCGGCTGCACGGGCAGGCCGAGGGCTTCTTGTTTTGTTGGGCCAGTCGTGAGCCAAGTCCCACACACCTCGCGTGCGGGCCAGCGGACGGTTCGGTAAGAGGGATCACAGGGTTCTGCGCCAGTCGGCGGTCTCTACCACATCGAGACCGTGACCTGTATCGCGCGGCGCGAAATGCACCCGAGAGTCTCTCAGATTCCTGCTGACACGCATGACAGCCTCCGGATCCTTCACCCCAGCCCGTGTTTGGCGAGTTTGTCGCGGAAGGTTGAGGGCTTCATGCCGAGGGCGGCCGCGGCGGCGTTCTTGTTGCCTCCGGCCGCGGCGAGCGCGTTCTGGAGCAATTCGCGCTCGGTCCGCTCGATGGCGGTCTGGAAGGAGCCATGCGGCGTTGGGCGCCGTTGGGCCAGGCCGTCGATTTCGGCCAAGAGGAGCCTGCCGGTGATCGCCCCCGAGCCGACGAGATACGCCCGCTGAAGCACGTGGAGCAACTCGCGGATATTCCCCGGCCAATCGTGCTGTTGGAGGACCTCGAGGGCCGAGGCGTCGAGCTGTCCGGGCTGATCCGGGGAGAGACGCTTCAACAGATGCTCGGCCAGCAGGGGGAGGTCTTCGCGGCGATCGCGAAGCGGCGGGATGTTCACGCGGAGCACGTCCAAGCGGTAGTAAAGGTCCTGGCGGAACGTGCCTTCGTCCACCTTCGCCAAGAGGTTCCGTTTCGTGGAGGCGACGATACGCACGTTCGCCCGAATGGGCGTCGTGCCGCCGACGCGCTCGAAGACCTTTTCTTCGATGGCGCGCAGCAGCTTGGCCTGGTGCTCCATGGGGATATCGTCCACGTCGTCCAAGTAGAGGGTTCCTCCTTCGGCCAATTCAAAGCGGCCAGGGCGGCGCTGGTCCGCGCCGGTGAACGATCCGCGTTCGTGCCCGTAGAGTTCGCTTTCGATGAGTTGGCTCGGAAAGAGCGTGCAGCCGACCTTGACGAACGGGGACGCGCGGCGCGGCGAGTTGCGGTGGATCGCCGAGGCGGTGAGGTCCTTGCCCGTTCCGGTCTCGCCGTGCAAAAGCACGTTGGCATCGGATCGCGTGCAGATCTCGATCATCCGCCGCACGCCGCGCATGGCCGAGGACTGGCCGATGACGGTCTGGTCGATCTTCCCCACGGTCGCGGCGAGGGTCTCGGGGGGCGGCGGAGCGGCGGCGTGGCGCGCGGCCTCGATTTGGGCCAGGATCGGCAGGATGTCTTCGTTGCGGAAGGGCTTGGTAAGGAAATCGTAGGCCCCCAGTTTGCCCGCCTCGACCGCTAAGGGAATGCTACCGTAGGCCGTCATGATGATCACGGCGGTGTTCGCCAGCGGGTCTTCCTTGATGCGCTTGAGGAGTTCGATGCCGTCGACTCGG
>CAZFKF010000003.1:0-20300 GCA_964518805.1 uncultured Planctomycetaceae bacterium
GTTCGCAGGGCGACACTCGGTTCTTGACCATCGAATCGCTGTCATCGAAAGTCCCCAGCCCTCATTCATTGGTTAGCAGTCCACCACCGTCACATTTATACGGCAACCAGACCATGGAATCAAAGCCGCAGTCGATCCGCAGGGGCCGCACGTTCGCTCTATTCTGACCTGGGGACTGCGGACCAGCGGCCGAAGCGCCGGTCGAGTTCTAGGTGATTGCCAAAGGTGACGGCCTGTTCAACGGCGACCGACAATCGCGACAAATACTCACTCCGAGGTATTTCAATTGCACCAAAGCGTGCTGTATGCGGCGTCAGTTGCTGAATGTCGATGAGACGGTAGTTGCGGCTGCGCAGGTGAGTCATCAAGGCGACGAGCGCCACCTTGGAGGCATCCGAGTCGCGGTAGAACATTGACTCGGCGGCGAACAGCCCCCCGATGGCAACGCCGTAGGTGCCGCCTGCTAAGTGACCGTCGGTCCACGCCTCGACGCTGTGCGCATAACCCAACTCGTGAAGGCGTATGTAAGCGCGGATCATTCGTGCGGTAAGCCAGGTCCCTCGGCTTCGATCCCCTGCGGTCGCGCAACCGCGGATCACGCCCGCGAAATCACGGTCGCAAGTCAGCTCGAAGCGGCTACTGCGACACGTTTGCCACAGTCGTCGGGGAACGTGAAAGCGATCGAACTCGAAGATCGCCCGAGGATCCGGCGACCACCACAGCATCGGATCGTCGAGATCGCCGTGCGGCCACGGAAAGATGCCGTGTTGATAGGCATCCAAGAGCCATTGCGGAGTCAGCCGGCCGCCGAGGGCCAGCAGACCGTCCGGATCGGCCTGATCCGCAGGAGGGAAGAACCGGGATTGAGGCAACTGGCTCATAGCGAATCATCCGGCGAAGAACGTCCTTCTCCACTTTATACTATTTCGGCAAGAAAGATTCGCGGCGGGGCGGCTGAGCTTATGGCTGCTGACTCTATGCGGACACATCCCCAGAAGGGGGCCTGACTGAAGACTCCTTCGATCTGCTAGAATACTCGCTTTGGCCATGCGACATCGTGGATAGCCGGACATGAGGCGTTTCAAGACCGTCGCCATCGTGGGTGTGGGTTTGATCGGCGGATCGATCGGTTTGGCGCTGCGTCACCGAGGGATTGTCGACTCGGTCGTGGGCATCGGGCGCCGGCAGGCCAGCCTGCGTACGGCCCGGCGCCTGGGGGCCGTCACCAGCACGACCGTGGATCTGGCGAAAGGCGTGGTCGACGCCGAGTTGATCTTGATTTGCACGCCCGTCGGCCGGATCGTGGACGACGTGCGTCGGGCGGCGCAACACTGCCCCGAAGGAAGCCTGATCACGGACGCCGGAAGCGCCAAAGGGGCGATCGTGGCATCGCTCGACGGGGGCCTCGGCCGAGGCTGCCGGTTCCTCGGCAGCCACCCTTTGGCCGGCAGCGAGAAGGCTGGGCCGGCCCACGCCCGTGCCGACCTGTTTGAAGGCCGTATCGTTGTGCTCACGCCAACCAAGAACACGCACGCCGAGGATTTCGACACGCTGGAGTCGTTCTGGTCGGCATTGGGTTCGGTCGTGATCCAGATGCCGGCCGAAGATCACGATCGCGCGCTGGCGATCACCAGCCATCTCCCGCATCTGGCGTCCGCGGCCATGGCGGCGGTCCTGCCGGAAAACTGCTTCCGGCTGACGGGGACGGGCGTGCTGGACGTGACGCGGATCGCTTCCGGCGATCCGGAGCTATGGGCGCAGATCGCCCTCCAAAACCGGGAGAACATCTTGACGTCCATGGACAAGTTCCAAGGACAATTCTCGGCCCTGCGCGCCGCCGTCGAGGCGCGCGACGTGGACACCCTCCGAAACCTCCTCGCTGTGGCAAAGAAGAATCGCGATGCTATGGGAAGTTGACATTTTTCCGCGGCCCGATCAGCCGAACCTGGCGGCTCGCCGTGTGGCATCCGAGGCGGCTGACCTGGGGCTGGCGTCCGCGCTGGCCGTCGCAGCCGGCTCGGGATACTTGATCCAAGGGGACCTCGACCGCGACCAGGTGCTGCGCATCGCGGACGAGCTTCTGGCTGACCGGGTTGTGGAAGAGACGATCGTCGCTCCGGTCGGAGACCACGCCCTGTGCCAGGCTTCGGACGGACGCACGCAGTTGATCCACGTCCTCCCCAAGCCCGGCGTGATGGACCCGGTGGCCCAGAGCGTCATGGCGGCGATCGCCGATTTTGGCTGCCGCGCCGAGGCCGTGCGCACGCTCAAGAAATACTGGATTACGCCTCTGGACGACGACAAGCTGCAGCTGCTCGCGACGAAAGTGCTGGCCAATGACGCCATCGAGCAAGTGATCGTCGGCCCGCTCGACTTCACGCACCTGGAACTGGGATCGCCGTTCGAGTTCAAGCGGGTCACGGTCGCCATCCGCTCCATGGACGACGCGGCCTTGGAGCAACTCAGCCGCCACGGACAACTCTTTCTCTCGCTGGCCGAGATGAGGACCATCCAGGACCAGTTCCGCACCCTGGGACGCGATCCGACCGACGTGGAGCTCGAAACGCTCGCGCAGACCTGGAGCGAGCATTGCAGCCACAAGACGCTGGCCGGGCGGATCCGCTACCGCGACGCGTCGGGCGAGCGGCGGTTCGAGAATATGCTCAAGGAGACGATCTTCGCCGCCACGGTCCAGATCCGCCGCGAGTTGGGCGATGCCGACTGGTGTGTCAGCGTGTTTGAAGACAACGCCGGCGTGGTTCGCTTCGACGACCGCTACAACGTGGTTTTCAAGGTCGAGACGCATAATCATCCGTCGGCCCTGGAGCCGTACGGCGGGGCGAATACGGGCATCGGCGGGGTGATCCGCGATCCGATGGGCACGGGCATGGGAGCCAAGCCGGTGGCCAATACCGACGTCTTCTGTTTCGCTCCGCCCGACTTTCCCGCCGATCAATTGCCGCCCGGCGTGCTGCATCCGCGGCGCGTGATGCGCGGCGTGGTCTCTGGCGTGCGAGATTACGGCAACCGGATGGGCATCCCCACCGTCAACGGGGCCGTGTACTTCGATCGCCGCTACCTCGGCAATCCGCTCGTGTACTGCGGCAATATCGGAATGATCCCCGTCGACAAGTCGCACAAACAGGCCAGGGAAGGCGACTGGATCGCGGCGGTCGGCGGCCGCACGGGGCGCGACGGCATCCACGGGGCGACCTTCAGCTCCGCCGAGTTGACCAGCCACAGCGAGACCGTCTCCGGCGGCGCCGTCCAGATCGGCAACGCCATCACCGAGAAGATGCTCCTCGATGTCCTCCTGGTCGCACGCGACCGCGGCCTGTACCACGCGGTCACCGATTGCGGGGCGGGGGGGTTCTCCAGTGCCGTCGGCGAGATGGGCGAGCATATCGGCGCCGAGGTCTGGCTCGAACGCGTGCCGTTGAAGTACGAAGGGCTCTCGTATACCGAAATCTGGATCTCCGAGGCCCAGGAACGCATGGTCCTCTCAGTGCCCCAGGAACGATGGGACGAACTGTCGCGGCTGTGTGCCTCGGAAGGCGTCGAGGCCACGATCATCGGCAAGTTCGAGCCGACCGGACGGCTGGTGCTCAAGTACCGCGACCAGCAGGTGGCCGACCTCGACATGGAGTTCCTGCACGATGGCCGCCCACCCGTCGTGCGCGAAGCCGTATACTCGCCGCCGGCAGTGCAGGAGTTGGCCTTGCCGAACGAAGAGGATGTGGGGTGGGACAAGGATGTAGGGTGGGACAAGCGGAGCGCAGTCCCACCAAACGATTGCGAGAATTCCGGTGGGACCGCGCTCCGCTTGTCCCACCCTACGGAGCCTGCGAAGGATCAGACTGCGATCCTGACGAAGATCCTCGGGTCGCTCAATGTGGCGAGCAAAGAATGGATCATCCGCCAGTACGACCACGAGGTGCAGGGCGGCAGCGTGGTCAAGCCGTTGGTGGGCGTGGCCAACGACGGCCCGGGTGACGCCGCCGTGGTGCGCCCCTTGCTCAACTCGCGGCGAGGCCTCGTGGTGGCTTGCGGCATGAATCCCCTGTACGGCGAACTGGACCCGTACTGGATGGCGGCCAGCGCCATTGACGAGGCGATTCGCAACTGCGTCGCTGTGGGCGCCGATCCGGCGAGGATCGCCATCCTCGACAATTTCTGCTGGGGCAACACCGACCGGCCGGAGACGCTTGGGTCGCTCGTTCGCGCAGCCCTGGCCTGCCACGACCTGGCGGTAGCCCTGGGCACCCCTTTCATCAGCGGCAAAGACAGCCTGAACAACGAGTTTCGTCCGGCCGGCGGCGAACCGATTTCCATCCCGCCCTCGCTCTTGGTGAGCGCCCTGGGGCAAGTCGACGACGTGAGCCGGTGCGTCACCATGGATCTCAAGGAGGCGGGCAACCTCCTGTACCTCGTCGGCCTCACGAAAAACGAACTGGGCGGATCGCACTTTGCCCTCGTCCAGGGACTCCGCGGCGGCCGGGTGCCGGAAGTCGATGCCGTCCAAGCCAAGCGGATCTTTCGCGCCGTGCACCGGGCGATCGATGCCGGACTGGTCCGCTCCTGCCACGACCTGAGCGAAGGCGGCCTGGCGGTCGCGGCAGCCGAAATGGCCTTTGCCGGCGGGTTGGGTGCGGCGATCGCCCTGGATGGCCTGCCGTCGTCCGAGGACGCCCGCGACTTCCGCGTCCTCCTGTTTTCGGAATCGAACACGCGGTTCCTCGTCGAAGTGCGGCCCGAGGCAGCCCCGGCGTTCGAGGCCCAGTTGCAGGATCTCCACTGCGCGACGATCGGCCGCGTGACCAACTCGGGACGGCTCGAAATCACCCACGGCCCGGCCAGTGTGATCGCCGCCGACATCGACGCCCTGAAGGAATCCTGGCAGAAGCCTTTGCGATGGTGACGCCCCCTCCCAATCCACATCAACCGTCACAACTCCGTACCCCGGCCCCCAATCTCTAACCCCTGTTCGCCATGCACGCTCAACCGCGAGTCCTAATCCTGCGAGCCCCCGGAACGAACTGCGACATGGAAACGGCGCACGCTTTTGAGCGGGCCGGGGCCAGTCCGGAACGTTGGCACATCAACCGCCTCCTGGACGCCCGCTCGCTGGTGAACGATTTCCAGATCCTCTGCATTCCCGGCGGCTTCAGCTATGGCGACGACGTGGCCGCCGGACGCATCCTGGCCAATCAGATCCAGCATCACCTGGCCGACGACCTGCGCCGGTTCAAAGAGGCGGGGAAGCTGGTGCTCGGCATCTGCAACGGATTCCAGGTGTTGATCAAGTCGGGACTGCTTTTGGACAACGATCCCTCGTCCGGCCCGCCCGCCACGTTGGCGTGGAACGACTCGGGAAAGTTCGAGGACCGCTGGGTGCGGCTGAAGGTCCACGGCTCGAAGTGCGCGTTCCTCGCGGGGATCGACTCGATGCTGCTGCCGGTGGCCCACGCCGAGGGCAAGTTCGTGCCTCGCGACAGCGTCGTGCTCGAATCGCTGGCGCGCGAAGGCCAACTCGTGCTCAAGTATCAGCCGCTCTTGGGCGAGAACGGCGCCGGCGTGCCCTACCCCGACAATCCCAACGGCTCGATCGCCGACACGGCCGGCATCTGCGACAGCACGGGCCGGGTGTTCGGCCTCATGCCGCATCCGGAACGCCACATCGATCCCACGCAACACCCCCGCTGGACCCGCGGCGAGGCCCGCGACCCCGGCGACGGCTTCAAAGTCTTCCGCAACGCCGTGGAGTATTTTGCGTAGAATGTGAGCATGCGGAGGCCTGCTACTACTTCTCAAAGAGAAGTCCCACCAGCCACCCGAGCGGCAGCAGCGCGAGGACCACGAGTCCGATCAGAGCGGGAGCGAGGATGATCCAGAAGATCGGGCGTTTCAGCGAGCGGAAGGCGGCCATGATGTTTGTCTGACCGGCTGGCGAGGTGTTTTCTTCCTCGGTCGCGGCATCGTCGTCGGGATGGGAGTATTCTTCGGGCGAAGGCTCCCAATCCTCTTCAACCGGCTCCAGGATGGCCTGGGCGGCCTCGGCTTGGGACTCGGGCACCTGCAGCTTGATGTAGCCGATGGCGTTTCCGAGGAGCCAATCGATATTGACCACTTCCTTGTCGGACAGGAAGGCGGGGACTCCGGCCCCTTCCAGGTGCATGCGCGCGGCCTCCGCCTCGGCAAGGAACCGGAAGCTTGCGATGGTCACCAGCTTGTCTGCCATGCGGCCCTCCAGAACTCACCGCGGCCTGCAAGAGATGCCCGCGCTCGTCGGTTTCCGCTCTTTGAATGTCGTCTCCCAATCGTCAGTTTCGGTCCTTAGCGCCTTGGCTGCCCACGCGCCAGCGGAGGTAGGCGTCGAGGAACTCCTGGATGTGGCCGTCGAGCACGCTGTGGAAATTGGTTTCCATGTAGCCGGTTCGGGAGTCCTTGATCCGCTGGTCGGGATGGAGGAAGTAACTGCGGATCTGGGAGCCGAAACCGGTCTTGGGGGCCTGGTTGTACTTGGCCGCCTGCTCGGCCTCGCGTTTTTCTTCTTCGATCCGCGCCAGCCTGGCGCGGAGCATCTTCATGGCCGTGGCCCGATTCTGGTGCTGGCTCCGCTGCGACTGGCAGAACACGGCCACGCCGGTGGGGATGTGCGTGAGCCGCACCGCGCTGGAGGTCTTGTTGACGTGTTGCCCGCCCGGACCGCTCGCACGACATGCCTGCTCGTCGACGTCCTCGGGCCGGATCTCAATATCGATCTTATCGCTCACCTCGGGCGAAACGTCGATGGCGGCGAAACTCGTCTGCCGTTTGCCTTCGGCGTTGAAAGGGCTGATCCGCACCAGGCGATGGATGCCGTGTTCGCCCTTCAGGTAGCCATAGGCCATGTAGCCACGAACCGCGATGCTGGCGCTCTGAATGCCGGCCTCCTCGTTGTCCTGGCGGTCGAGGATCTCGACGTCGTACTCGTGGTCCTTGGCCCAACTGATGTACATGCGAAGGAGCATCTCGGCCCAGTCGTTGGCGTCGGTGCCGCCGTCGCGGGCGTTGATCGACAGGATCGCCCCGTTGCCGTCCATCGGCCCATTCAAAAGCGACTTGGTCTCCAGATCGTCGAGCGACGTTTCGAGGGCGGCCACGTGGCCGGGCACTTCGGCCGCGAAGCTCTCGTCCTCCTCGGCCATCTCGATCATCGCCGCGAGGTCGTCCGTCCCACGAACGAGCTCGTCGAGCGGCTTCAAAACCGACTTCAACCCTTTCAGTTCGGCGACCACCGCCTGGGCCTTCTCCTGGTTTCCCCAGAAGTCGGGGGCCGACATCTGACGCTCGATCTCGGCAGTCCGGGCCTGCTTGCCTTCGTAGTCAAAGAGAGTCCCTCAGTTGGAGGATGCGCTTCTGAATCGCTTCGGCCCGGTCCGTCCATTCCTTATCCATTCGTTGCTCCGTCGCACGGTTTGAGGGATCTTCGACCTTCTCGATCCATGATTATACCACCAGTCCCCGGTGGGGGAAGACGGGAAAGCGGGGACTGGAAATCTGGTCGTACCTCAGCCGTTTGGAGTCCCGGAAGACAAATGCAAGGGAATATGGCAGAAGGGAAAAGAGGGGAAGGGGCCTTGATCGTAAGGTTGCCAACTGCTAGCAGCGAAAGCTTCGTGGCACCCTGGTTTGGGTATTCAATGGAGATGGAGGGCCATTGAAGGGAACCCAAACCATGGATGCCACCCCCTTTTTTTTGTGTGGGTCGCAGCCTTCCTCAGAAACAGACCTTCTGGCCCAGGAGAAGAGTGGCGGAGAAACTGGCTGAGTTCCGTGCAGTGATAGCAGCGAGCAGTCGGCAACCTCACGATCAAGGCCAGAAAGATCACGAAGACATATTCCGAACTTCACCGTAATACCCAGGAGTCTTATTGACCCCTGTATTGAAAATGATCCTGGTGCAAGGCTTTTCTCCCTTGTTTTCCGGCCTCCCGTTGGTCGGCCTCGCTCATTGGCTGCGCAGGGCTCAATAGATCTGGTGGCTGTCGCCTTTCTTGGTCTTTTCTGGTCTTCGCTTCGCACGCCACTACTCAATGAGCAGCCATGTCCAACTACGGGGAGCCAGTTTCAGCGGGACGGTGATCTGGTGTTTGCGGTCCAACGGGTACCGAACGGGGGGGCCGCCGTCGCGGCGGACTGTGGCCGTGTCGGTCAGGCCCGTGTAGTACAGCGGCAGGGCGAGCGTCGCCTCCAACTCGCGATCGCGCGGGTTGAACGCGAACGCCAGGCCCTTGGTTGTCAACTGGGGGTTCACGTGGAGCATGGCGTCGAGGTGTCGGCCGTCGGGCCGGCGCACATAGACCACATCCGATTCGAGGATCGGGCGGTACTTCGTGTAGAACTGCGTCCACCGCTTCACAACCGCCTTCGTGGCCTCGGTGTCGTACAGCCGCCAGCCCCGGTAGCAGGCTTGGATGCCCAAGCCGAAGTTCTGGGCCAGGTGGGCCTCGTAGGCGTCGAGGTGCTCGGCCAGCGGTTCGATCAGGGCGGCCGGCCCGCCGCCTTTGTAGTTCACCAGGGGCAGGAATGACCAGCCCATGCTCGGCGTTTTTTGCCACGTACCGTCAAAGATGTTCTGCCGGCTGAGCAGGATCTGCGAGTCGCGAGGCAGCGTCCAGTTCTCTTCGCAGTAGCCCAGGAAGACCTTGTTCGAGCCGTTGAGGAAGTACCAGTCGGGCACGTTGAGATACACGCCCCGGGCCCGGCACCAGCGGTAATGCTCGACGATCGTCTTCCACTGCGTCCATTGCGAGTCGTTCAGTCCGCGGTGCCCGGGATGTCTGGTCGACGCGCATAGGTCGCCGGGGTAGGAACCGTCGTGCTCGAACAGGTCGAGTCCGGTTTGCTCGATCATCGTGCGGATTTTGCGGAAGTAGTCCGCCGCCCAGCGACTCCCCAAGCAGGGGCAATGGCCGTAGACCGCCCCGCCCGGCTTGCCGGTCTTGGCATCAATGACGTCGTGGTCCGGTCCCACACTGCGGCTGGCGAGCAGCGAATAGCCGCCGAGTTCGATCTTCTTTGCGTGGGCGTAGTCGGCCAGTTCCTTGATCTCGCCGAGGTATGCGGGCGACTCGTTCTCGAAGTCGAAGCCGCTGCCGAAACTCAGCCCGACCATCTCGAAGCCCACCTCGGCGCACTGGTCGATGGCGCGGCGGACCGTGACCGGATCGGCCGGCACGACGGTCATGTAGATCGGATGCTCCGCGACCCAGGGGGCGATCGTCCGGTACATCCTTCGAAGCGCGAGGCCCTTGCGTTCGCGTTCCGTGGAATCGTAAATCAACTCGAAGGTGCGGAAGGTCTCGAACGTACCGCCCGGCGGAATCACGGCGTCGGGTCCCAGCGGCGGGCGGCTTTCGAGCAGCGTTGGCGTGGCCCACCGCTGCGTGGTGTATTGCGGATCGTTGACCCAGTGTGTTGTGACGTCGGCTTCCAGCGGCGTGGCGCCGTTGAAGGCGTAGTCGCTTTCCACGTGGATGTTGGGATACTCCCATCCCGGTTTGACCGGCCCCGTGCTTTCCGCTTCGACGGCGGCCAGGATCTCGTTGACAAAGCGGTTCAGCGTCACGGCCTTCGGCCCGTCGTTGCGAAGCACCAGCCATTTGCACAGCACGGGAATCCCGTCGTACATCTCGTAGCAGACCGAGACCGCCAGCCCGGCGAGTTTCTGTGCCGGCGGCCTGTAATGCAGCGACAGGCGGATCCCGGGCGGGGGCCAGGGGAGATTGGGCGAGTACGGTTTGCGTTTCCACGGAAAACGCGCCTGGGTCGGCCCAACCTCAAAGCCCGCGAACTGAAAGGCCGCGGGATCGGACTTGAGCCCGTCGATCCATTCCGGCCGCAAATAGGCGTACGCGGGCTGGCCGGTCAATCCGCCCACCGAGTACTTCGCACCGTCGATTTCAAGGATCGCCTCGGGCTTCACTCCTCGAAGGATCGCCGCCCCGGTCACGAGATTGTCGAAGCCCACGGTCGCCGCGTTCGGCACAAGGCGCAAGGTGCGGCTCACCAGTCCGTTGGTCATGACGATCTGCGGCGCCTGTGGGTCGCGCAGCACCGCAGTCCGCCGCTTGCAGGGCGTCACCAGCCAGTCGGCCTGAGGGGGAGCGGCGTCCCGCGGAGTCATGGCGGGCAAGTCCGAGAATCCCGCGATCGTGCTGGAAGTCGCCGGAGCGGTTGGCGGCGGTGTCCCATCGCCCGCCAGGGCAAGGCTTACCCATGCAATCGCTATCGCGTGAATCATCGACGGCGGCCCAAGGCGGCGATGTCTGCGCATGATTCGGCTCTCCCAGGCGATTCGGATCAACGCCCCTGATGGCACGGTTGACGGCCGCGCTATCATAACAGGTTGAACCACGGGTTGAATACTCCGAGAATGTCCCTATGACTGGATCCGCATCCGCACAAGACGTTGTGCTGCTGTTCGCGACGCGGGTGACCCGGCTTTTCGCCTACGGGTCGCTGTCCGTCATTCTGGCCTTGTATCTTGCCGAGCTGGGGCTCGATGAGAAGCAGATCGGCTTGCTTCTCTCGCTGACGTTGATTGGCGACACGGCGATCTCGCTGTGGCTGACAACGCAGGCCGATCGATTCGGCCGGCGGCGAACCTTGATGATCGGTGCGGTGCTCATGGCCGCAGCAGGCGTGGTCTTTGCCCTGACCGAGGACTTCCTGCTTCTTCTGTTGGCCGCGACGATCGGCGTCATCAGCCCAAGCGGCAACGAGGTGGGCCCCTTCCTGTCGGTGGAGCAGGCGGCCCTTTCCCAAGTCGTGGCCGACCGACGCCGCACCGCGGTCTTTGCCTGGTACACCCTGGCGGGATCGCTCGCTACAGCCGTGGGCTCTCTGGGCGGAGGCGCGCTGGTCAGCGTCCTCCAGCACGCCGCGGTCGCGCCGCTGACGAGCTATCGGTTCGGCGTGGCTGGGTACGCGGTGATGGGCGTCGTGCTTTGGGGGCTTTTTGCGCGATTGTCAGCGGCTGCCGAGGTTCACAGCAACGCGGGCGCAACTCCGCCGGCTGCGCCCCGGGACGCCCGCACCGTGCCAAAGTGTTCGAGGGATGCGATCTCAGGGCATGTCGAGCCGGCCAGCGCCACAAGTCAGCCGGCCGTTTCGCAGTCCCGCCTGCGAAGGCTTGGCCTCCAGCGATCCCATCGCGTGGTCTTCAAGCTCTCCACCCTGTTCGCGCTCGACGCGTTCGCCGGAGGCTTCGTGATCCAGAGCATTGCGGCCTACTGGTTCCACGTCCGTTTCGGCGTCTCGCCGGCGGTGCTGGGCGCGATCTTCTTCGGCGCCAACGTCTTTGCCGGGTTCTCGGCGTTGGTGGCGGCCCGGTTGGCGGCCCGTTTTGGGTTGGTCAACACCATGGTCTTCACGCACCTTCCCTCCAACGTGCTCTTGATCCTGGTTCCTCTGATGCCGAACCTGGAACTGGCCATCCTGGTGTTGCTACTGCGATTCAGCATTTCGCAAATGGACGTGCCCACGCGGCAATCGTACGTCATGGCCGTCGTGCCGCCCGAGGAACGATCGGCCGCCGCCGGCGTGACCGGCGTGGCCCGGACAACCGGCGCAGCGATCTCACCGCTGATCGCGGGCGTCCTGCTGGCGAGCAAGGCCACATTCAACGCTCCTTTCCTGCTGGCCGGCGGGCTGAAGATCGTCTACGACTTGCTTCTCTACCGCAGCTTCGTCACGGTCCGGCCCCCGGAAGAGAAAAACTGACCCGCGGGGTCTGTCAGGAACGATGATGCGGTTGGGAGAAAGGGGGACAGGCGAGCTTCTCGCGGAACCGTCAAAAGCATAAGCGGTCGCGGTGGGGACGCCGGTTGCCGGGGGGCCCCCGCACGGATCCATACGTGACGCATTACTTCATACGGCTCTTGCCTCGGGTTGCTGACGATGAGTCGCTCGTTGGGATACTCCATGCCAGTTTCACCCGGCGCTTTCAGCCTGTCCCCCTTGTTGCTCTCCGACCGTTTGGCTTCAATAAGAACAAGTGAAGTTCCGGGTTGGTTGGCACAGGAGGTCCGGCGTCTGCCAGCCCTGGCGTTGGCCAACACAGGATGCGGTATGGAACCCGCGGAATCGCAATTCGAGCGTGTCCAATGCGACCGAAGGCGCGCGGGGTGCACATGGCTTCCGATCCTTCTCGGCGTTCTTGGTGGGATGGCTGCATGGATGCTGTGTGGGGGATTCGAGACGCCTGCTTTCTATCGTCTCAGCGTTGTTGTGTTCCGCGAGACCTCGCCCAAGGCGCTGTTCGCGACGCCGGGCTACCGGGTCTTACAGGATGCTATACTCCTGGCGTTCTTTGCCCTGGGGGGCTCCGTCGGTGTTCTGTTCTCTCGGTGGCATAAGATAAAGGCGATCTTGTTTCTACTGGCGACCCTTCTGGCGATCGCCTTCTGTCAGCACCTTGGGTCAATCAACTACTTTTCGCGGTACTGAAGTCCATTAGGTCAGGCACGGGGTGCCTGACCTACCCGACTTGTTCGTTCTGCGGCAACCGAGTAGGATCGTCGAGCAAGCCCCGAAGCGGCGAGGGCCGGGAAGCGATGGGAGCCAACGATGCCCACGTCATCCGGTCATCGGAAGCACGCGAAGCACTATCACGAGCCGGGCGACTTCCACGAGTTGACCTTCTCCAGTTATCGCCCCTGCCGATTCGGACGAATGACGCGTGGCGATGAAAGAGCGATCTCGAATGCGATCTCCACCGAGAACGTCAGACGGCGTGGGAGTCTTGGCCATCGCAACGCCGATTGCCGCTTCCCACTGGCGACACGCAAGAGGCACCCGGCGCGGGAGTGTGAACCCAATGAGTCTTCTCGAACGGTCTCTTGGGCCGGCGTTTTGGCAGGGGGTACTGCTGGCGACTTGCGCGTGGACCGTGGCGGCCGTCCACGTTGCGGCGGCGAGTGATGCATCGCAGCCGCCCCTGCCGGCGCCGTTTCCACGGCTGATTCCCCTGCATACCCGGTTGGGCAATCCAGCGCCGGGCGAATGGTTGGCCGAGCATCCCGAGCCCGGCCAGACCTACCTGCAATATGTGCGGTCGAATCCCGTGCGCCCAGACAAGAAGCGCCGCGCAATCTACGTCCAGCCCTTGGGTGAGTTCACGGCCGCGCAGCGAAAGGTGGTCGCGCTGACGGCCGAGTACATGCAGCGTTATTTTGGTCTGCCGGTGCGGATGCGAGACCCGTTGCCGCTGAAGCTGATTCCGGCGAACGCCCGGCGCACCCACCCCACGTGGAAGGTCGACCAGATCCTCTCGACCTACGTGCTGGAAAGCGTGCTCGTGCCGCGGTTGCCGGCGGACGCCATGGCGTATATTGCGTTCACCCCGGTGGATCTCTGGCCGGGCGAGGGGTGGAATTTCGTGTTCGGGCAGGCGTCGCTTTCCGATCGGGTGGGCGTCTGGTCGTTCAACCGCTTCGGCGATCCTGACGCGAGCGAGGCGGCCTTCAAACTCTGCCTGCACCGCACCCTGAAACTCGCCACGCACGAGACGGCCCACATGTTCTCCATGGCCCATTGCACCCTGTTCGAGTGCAACATGGGCGGCAGCAATCACTTGGAGGAGGCCGACCGGCAGCCCTCCTGGCTCTGCCCCCAGTGTCTGGCCAAACTCTGCTGGGCCACCAACTCCAACCCTCGCGAGCACTTCGAGCGTCTGGCCGAATTCTGCAAAACGCATGGATTCACCAAGGAGCGGGAATTCTACGAGAAGTCGCTGCGGGCGATCGGAGTGCGGTAGTTTTCATCAAGCCGCGATGGGTGGAAACGAGGACCATTGGGAGGCACCCTGGTTGGCGCATGGTTGACCCATGCCCCCGGCGCGGGCAGAATAGATAGCTCTCCAAGGGGTGCGTCGGGGCTGTGCGGACGAGGGTTGGCTGTATGTGTGCGCATGCGATTCGCATCGTGGTGATGGCCGGGCTGGCGGCGGCAGCGCTGGCGGGCTTCGCGGAGTCGGCGGAACCGGTCGCCATGCAGATCGCCAGTTTCACGGTGGCCCCGGCCCACACGCCTTCGGCCGTGGTTACGGTTCGCAACACGTCAAAGGATGCGATGGAAGGAACGCTTCGCGTGCGGGGGCCTGAAGGCTGGCTTATCGTGCCGGCGGAGCAGAAGGTCGCAGTGTCTGCGGGCGGGAGCGTTCGTGCGACGTTCACGGTCCAGCGCGGCGCGACCGTCGAGGCCAATGCGTACCCGCTGGAGGCTCGCCTGACTGCCGCTGGGCACACGATCGTCCACAAGCAAAATGTCGTCTGCGCCAGCGCCCCGTATTTCCGTCCGAAGATCGACGGCCGAACCGACGATTGGAGGGATGCGATCCCGGTCACGTTCTTCTCCGGCGGCAAGAAGACGGTGATCAGCACCTATTGGAATCGGCGGCAGTTCGCCTTCCTGGTGTCGGTCGAGGAAATCAGTCTGACCCCCTGGCGCGGTGAAGACGCCGAGGGCCCGTGCGATGCGATCCAAGTCGCCCTATCGCCCGAGGACAAGCCGACCCCGACGTCGCCCGAGGCTCCGGCAGGCCGATACGAATTCCTCCTCGTCGCGGCCGGAGGCCCGCAGGGGGGCCGCTGGCAAGCCAAGTGCTTTCAATTGGCCGATCCGACCACGAGACTCGCCGCCACGCAGAAGCCGCGCGGCCTGGGTCCTTTGGCGGCCGGCCAGGTCGAGGCCGTCGTGAGCCGCAAGGACAAGCTGACTTGCTACGAGTGCGCGATTCCGTTGAAGTTGCTGAGCGAGTTCCGGGCCGGCGAGGGACGCGAGTTTTGTTTCTCCGTGTTGGTACACGACCCGGACGGCACGGGCCTCCGCGACTGGGGCCAGGCCGCAGGGCTCTGGCTCGACCAGCGCAATCGCCAGGCCTGGAGCGATTGGCCCGGGGCGCAACGGGGCAAGGAGCCGCCGTTCGACAACAAGACCCCTTGGGGACTGTGCAGCTCAAGATACTGAATCCATCTGTGGGGGGGCGCCCTCCGCGACGTTCCCTACCGACACAACACGATTGCAGGAGTCCCGGACCATGATCCATCGGAAAACCGCCGTCCTGACCTGGCGCCTCGCGATTCTTGCGCTCGGATTGACGCCGCTGCAAACCCAAGCGGCGGACGACGCGTGGTCCAGCCCCGTTGCCGTCTCGGGCGGGGCGATCGTGTTCCGCGTGGCCACGGCCCACGGTGAAGCCCCGGCTGTTGCGGGAAAGGCCGCCGCCGAATCGCTCAAGCGGGAGATGGGGGCTGTGCCGCTGCGGGCCGTGATCGTTTCCGAATGCTTCGAGGATCGCGAAAACAAGGACAAGCTCCTCGAAGGGCTGACCGCTGTTCTGCCCAAGGAAATCCTCCTCGGCGCGGCGAGCTATGGCTCGTTCGCACAGTCGGGCGCGGTCGATGCCGACTCGGTCTGCCTGCTGGGAATCGGCGGCGACGGCATCTCCGTGTCCGCCGCCCTGGTCACGGAACTGGGAACCGCCAAGCTGGGGTTCGACCAGCATCGCGATGAGATCCGGAAGCGGCTCCACGATGCTGGGGCCGCCCTGGCCGGCAGACTTCGCCGGACTCCGCAAGACCGGCTCGCCATCCTCCTGGCCGATGCCCACTCGCCGAAGAACCAGTCGCTGGTGGAAGGCATGCAGCGTGTCGTCGGCTTGCAGTTCCCCATCACCGGCGGATGCGCCAACAAGAACGCCGGCCAGACGTTCGTCTGCTATCAAGGCAGACTGTATGACGACAGCGCCGTGGCCGTCATGCTCTCCGGCGACTTCCATCTCGGCATGGCCGGGCGCCAGGCCAAGGACAACGAGAAGGTCATCAGCACGGCCCGCGAAAGCGCAGCCGCGGCCCTTGCGGGCATGAAGGGAAAGCCCATCGCCGCGTTGGCCTTCGACTGCGCGGGCCGGAAGGGCAAGCTGAAGAGGATCGAAGACGAATTGACGGCGATCCAGGAGTCCCTCGGTCGCCAGACGCCGCTGTTCGGCTGCTACTGCGCCGGCGAGATGGGACCCGTGGACACTGCCGACAAGAAGGCCGACGCCCTCAGCGGCGGCGCCGGATGGCACATCATGTTCACCGTGATTGCGAAGTAATGGAGGGGCACGGAGTCAAGGGGGCGAATCGTCCGGGAAAAGGGTGAAATGCAGCATGAGTCCGAGTGAGTTGCCGATCGTCGTGGGGTTGGGGGAGTTGTTGTGGGATTGCTTTGAGGACTCGCGTCTACCCGGCGGGGCCCCGGCCAACGTGGCTTTCCACGCCGGCCAGTTGGGATGCCGGGGGGTGGTCTGCTCCCGCGTGGGCCGCGATGAGTTGGGCAACGAACTGCTGGAGTTCCTCGCCGGCCAGGGACTCGACACCGCGCTGGTCCAGCGCGATGCGGTCTATCCCACGAGCAAGGTCACGGTCGACACCTCGCAGCCCGACCACCCCCGGTTCATCATCCACGAGAATGTCGCCTGGGATTACCTTGCCCTGGAGCCGGCCCTCGGACAACTGCTCGGCCGGGCCGCTGCCGTGTGCTTCGGCACGCTGGCGCAGCGTTCGCCCGAGTCGCGAAGGACGATTCAGCAGGCGATCCGCGCGGTCGCGCCCGGCTGCCTAGTGGTTTACGACGTGAACCTCCGCCAGCATTTCTACGATCGCGAGTGCGTGGAGGCTTCGCTGCGGGCGTCCCGGGTTGCCAAACTCAACGCCGAGGAGGTCATCGAGTTGGACAAGCTGCTGGGCTTCGATTCCCCAAGCCAGGTCGATTTCGCCCGGACCGTCCAGAGGCGTTTCGGCGTGGACGCGGTGTGCATCACGCGAGGCGATCAAGGATGCCTGCTGGTGGGCGCCGACGAGGTGGTTGACGACCCGGGCTCGCCGGTGCGCGTGGCCGACGCCGTGGGGGCGGGCGACGCCTTCACCGCCGCCCTGATCGTCGCGCGGCTCCGCGCCTGGCCGCTTCAAGCGCAGGCCGCATTCGCCAACGCCGTCGGAGCCCTCGTGGCCAGCCGGCCCGGGGCCATGCCCATCCTGCGCGAGGAGTTCGCGCGGCTCATGGCCGAGAGGGGATAGGGCTGGGGGAGACATCGAGAGCACGCCTCCGTGCCCGCTGTGCCCTCCATAGTGAGTCTTTTCTTACCGCAGAGAACGCAGGTGAGCACGGAGAATAAAAGAAAGAAGGATCGAGTGACCTACGAAACGCAACACGTGATTGGGATCGACATCGGCACGGGCGGGGTCCGGGCCGTGGCCGTCAGCGCGCAGGGCGCTGTCGCGGCGTCAGCGTCCGTTCCGTTCGACGCGGCAGCCATGACGCCACACCTAGGCCGGCACGAGCAGCCCCCGGAGGCGTGGTGGAACGCCCTTTGCCGGGCAACCACGCAAATGGCTGCGGACGTCGAGAGGGCCGGCATTGGCGCCGGAGAGTTGGCGGGCGTCGCCGTGGACGGGACCTCGGGCACGGTCGCCGCGCTCGACGCCGGCGGCCGTCCGTTGCGGCCCGCCCTTATGTACAACGATCCCCGCGCCACGGTCGAGGGGGAAGAACTCAACCGTGCGGCGGGCGACTTCTGCGCTAAACTCGGTTACCAGTTCAATGCCTCGTACGCCCTGGCCAAGATCGCCTGGCTCAAGCGACACGAACCGGGTGTCTTCCATCACACGGCCCACTTCGTACACCAGGCCGACTACGTCGTCGGACGTCTGACGGGCGTCCCGGGCGTGACCGACTACAGCAATGCCCTGAAGACCGGGTATGATCTCGTCGAAGACTGCTGGCCGGCCTGGATCGATCAGGCGCTCGGTCTCGGGGCACGGCTTCCGCGGGTGGTCGCGCCGGGATCGCGGGTGGGCGTTGTCTCGGCCGAGGCATCGCGTCTTACGGGGCTCCCCGCTGGCCTGCCCGTCGTGGCCGGCGCCACCGACGGCACCGCAGCCTTCCTGGCTTCCGGGGCGCGACGCCCCGGCGACTATAACACCACGCTGGGCACCACGTTGGTGTTCAAGGGCGTCAGTCGTCGCATCTGCCGGCACCCCGACGGGTTGGTCTACTGCCATAAGCTCCCTGGGGGATTCTGGCTGCCCGGCGCGGCGAGCAATACCGGCACGGAGTGGATCGGCCAGCGCTACCGCGACGGCTATCCCCACGCCCTGGATGCCGAAGCAAGTCAACGGCTTCCCTGCGGCGTGCTGGCTTATCCCTTGGCGCGGCGAGGGGAACGGTTCCCGTTTCTTTCTCCTGATGCGGAGGGATTCATATCCCCTCCAGGAAATCATGATGTGGCAACCTGCCACGCGGCCCTTCTGCAAGGCACCGCCTTTGTGGAACGGCTGGCTTACGGGGTTCTGGATGAGGTTGCCTTAACGCAAGGAGGGGATATATTTAGTACAGGTGGGGGAGGGCGCAACGATCTCTGGCTCCAGTGCCGGGCCGATGTGACCGGCCGCGTCATCCATCGGCCGCTTTGTGCCGAGTCGGCCTTTGGCGCGGCGGTGCTGGCCGCGGCCGGTACGATGGTGGAGGGCTGGGAGCGAGCCGTGGAAAGCATGGTGAAGTTGGAGAAGACCTTCATTCCGGATCCCGAGCGGCGCGACAAGTACGCCCCCCTGTACCAGAGATTCTGCGACGAGTTGAAAAGGCGAGGGTATCTGTGAGCATCTATAAGCCGTGCGACATCCGCGGCTCGGCCGGCGACGAATTGACGCCGGAACTGTATCGCGGGTGGGGCGTGACTCTGGGACACCAGGTGGAACCGGGGGCGAAGTTCGTCGTGGGGGGCGACGTGCGGAAATCGACCCCGGCCTTTCTGGCCGCCCTGGTCGACGGGCTGTGCGACGCGGGAGTCGACGTCGTCGCGTTGGGCACGGTCCCCACGCCCATGATCCACTACGCGCGCCGGCGTCTGGGCGCGGCCGGCTGTGCGATCGTCACCGCCTCGCACAACCCGGCCGACGTGAACGGCCTGAAGTGGATGATCGGCGACCGTCCGCCCAGTGAGAAGGACGTGCGGACCCTGAAACGCGGCGTCAGCGGCAAACGGAGCGGCGCGGCGCGGAACGGCCGGGCGCGAACCGAACCCCGCGCGGTCGACGTCAGCTTCGACTACGTGGCCTGGCTCCAGGAAACCTGGATGGACGCCCCCGCGGTAAAGCGGCCGATCGTGCTCGACGGAATGCACGGCGCCTGGGCCTGCCGCGCCCGGCGCTACTTGCAGGCGATCTTCCCGCACACGATCTTCTCGGCGATTCACGACATGCCGGACAGCACGTTCGGCGGCCGGGTGCCCGACTGCTCGCATTTCGACGCCCTGGCGGACCTGGGCGAGGCCGTGTACCAGCAGCGGGCATTCCTGGGCATCGCCTTCGACGGCGACGGAGATCGCGTGGCCTTCGTCGACAACGAGGGCGCGGCGCTGACCGCCGAGGAGGCGACCTGGGTCCTCCTACAAAGCTTCTCCGGCGAGTTGCAGGGCGAACCGTTCATTTACGACGTGAAGTTCTCGGAGCGGGTGCCCGAGGCCGCCCGGAAACTCGGCGCGGAGCCGATCGTGGAGCGAAGCGGCCACACCTTCCTCCGCAACCGGATGCTCAAGACCCAGGCCCCGTTCGGCGCGGAGATCAGCGGGCACTATTTCTTCCGCGATCTGGGGGGCGGGGACGACGGCCTGTTCGCGGCGTGCCGCATGATCGCCTTCCTGGCCCATTCGGGCAAGTCGCTTTCCCAGTTGCGGCGCAAGAGCCCCAAGGTGTTCGTGACGCCCGACCTTCGCGTGCGCGTCAAGGCCCGCTATCGCCGCGACGTGGTCCGCATGGTGCGGGAAACGTGGTCGAAACACCCGGTGACGGACGTCGACGGCGTGCGAATCCACTTTCCCGACGGCTGGGCCCTGGTCCGCAATTCGGTCACTGAGCCGGCGCTCACCTTCCGCTTCGAGAGCCGCAACTGGAACAGCCTGGCCAAACTGGTGTCGAAGTTCTGCGATGCGCTGCCGGAAATCGGCGAGGCCCTCTGGGCCAGCTACGAAGACGCCATGGGCGGAGCGTACGAGGAAGCGTGACGACGGCTAGTCGAGATACGGCGGCATCACCGTGGGCAAGACGCGCAACACGATCCGGTTCGCGTGCTCCAACTGCATCTCGCCGCTGGAGGTGAAGCGGCGTTATGCCGGCGCCAAGATGCGGTGCCCGTGCTGCAACACCTATTTGACCGTGCCGCAGGAGAGCCGGCCGGACAAGGCTCCCGAGGCCCACGCCGTGGCCGACCCAACC
>CAZFKF010000004.1:0-19282 GCA_964518805.1 uncultured Planctomycetaceae bacterium
CAGCGAGTCTCGCGCGTGTGGTCCGGCAAGTACCAATCCGACGCCACCCCGCACACCTCGATCAAGACCTCGTCGGCATCCGTCGAGCAGGAATCGAGCCTTGTGATTCAGACGCGGGTCTTCCGCCGCAGCAAAGGCGACAGGACGGCGAAACCCGACTACGATCTGCTCGGCCAACTCGGCGAGGGAGGGATGGGCGTGGTGCTGGCCGCGCGCCAGGCTTCGATCGACCGCCTGGTCGCGGTCAAGATGCTCAAGCCCGGCGGGGCCAAGGATCTCCAGTCGCGGCAGAAGTTCCTTTCCGAGGCGGTGGTCACCGGCGACCTGGAACACCCCAACATCGTCCCCATCTACGATCTCGGCACGGACGACACCGGGGCCCTGTTCTACTCGATGAAACGCGTCAAGGGGACGCCGTGGCACAAGGCCATCAAGAGCAAGAGCTTCCAGGAGAACATCGAAATCCTGCTCAAGGTCGCCGACGCCGTGGCGTTCGCCCATTCGCGTGGCGTCGTGCACCGCGACCTGAAGCCCGAGAACATCATGCTCGGCGATTTCGGCGAGGTGCTCGTGATGGATTGGGGCCTGGCGCTTACGCCGGGTTCGGGCACGGCCAGCATGGGCGGCACCCCGGCCTACATGGCCCCGGAAATGGCTTTCGGTCCGGCCGACAAGTGCACCTTCGCGGCCGACATCTATTTGCTCGGAGCGATGCTCTTCGAGATCGAGACCGGCAACCCTCCGCACTCGGGCAAGAATGTCCTGGAGTGCCTGTTCGCCGCCTCGAAGAACAGGATCCGGCCCACGGAGAAGCGGGGGGAACTCATCGACGTGGCCATGAAGGCGATGGCCACCGCTCCCCAGGACCGCTATGCCACGGTCGGCGATTTCCAGAATGCCATCCGGCAGTACCTGTCGCATTCGCAGAGCCTGGCGCTCTCGACGCGGGCTGAAGCCGACTTGCGCCAGGCACTCGAAGCCGACGACTACGAGATCTTCGCCCGCGCGCGATTCGGCTTCCAGGAGGCGTTCGCCCTCTGGGACGGCAACGCGGAAGCCAAGGAAGGCATCGCCCGATCCAGCGCCGCCTATGCCCGCAGCGCCCTGGGCAAGGGCGACTACGATCTAGGCGCATCGCTCTTGGACGCGGCCCATGCCGAGCACCGGGCGATTCGCGACGAGATCGAGGCTGCGCGCCGCGAGCGCGAGGCCCGCCAGCAGCGATTGCGCACGGCCAAGAGGATCGGCGTGGGGTTGGCGGCGACCGTGTTCGTGGTGGTCACCGTGGCCTTCTTCTGGATCCGTGCCGAAGCCGAGAACGCGCGCCAGGCCGAAGGCGTGGCCGAAGCGCGACGCCAGGACGCGGTCCATCAGCGGGGAATCGCGGAACAACAGCGATCCATTGCCGAAGAGCAGAGCCAAGAGGCCAAGAAGCAGACGGTCATCGCGCGGAACGAGCGTTCCGAGGCGATCAAGCAGAAGAACATCGCCGATCAGCAGCGGACCGAAGCCCTGAGGCAGAAGACCATCGCCGATGACCAGCGCACCAAGGCTCAAACCGCCCAGCGTCTCGCCGAGGACTCGCAGAAGAAGGAAGAGTACGGCGCCTACGTCGCGCGGATCGGGCTGGCCGCGGCCAAGATCGAGGAGAACGCGTTCGATCGGGCCATCGCGCTGTTGGAGGAGTGTCCTGAGCACCTGCGCGACTGGGAGTGGGGGCGCCTCATGCACCTCTGCGCCCAAGAGGTCCGCACGTTTGACGCCCGGCAGCCCGTCGACACGGTCGCCTTCGCGCCCGACGGCAAGCGTTTCGCCACCGGCGGTTGGGGCGGCGTGGTGAGGATCTGGGAGCCCGGGTCCGGCAAGCAACTTGCGGCAATTCCCACCGGCGGGCAGTACGTGTTCGCCGTCGCCTTCTCGCCCGACGGCCAGCAGATCGCCGTCGGCACGAACGAGGGCCCCAACTACGTCAAGGTCTTCGACGCTCAGACAAGCGCCCTCGTCAAATCGTTGGCAGGGCACACCGACGCAGTGACCAGCGTGGTCTATTCGGGCGACGGAAAACGCCTGCTGACCAGCTCGTACGACAACACGGCACGGCTTTGGAACATCGCCTCGGGCGAGTCGCAGGTCTTCGAGGGGCACGAGTGGTGGGTCTGGTCGGCGGCCTTCTCGCCAGACGAGAAACGCATCGTGACCGCCTGTCAGGATGGTTCGGCGATCGTCTGGTCGGTCGCGACGCGCCAGCCCGGCCCGGCGTTCCTCGGCCATGCTGGCCCCGTCTATGCCGCGGTCTTCTCGCCCGACGGCAAGCACGTGGCCAGCGCCGGATACGATAAACGCATCCTCCTCTGGGACCCGGACCAAGTGCAGCCGTTCGATCTCGGCGCCCTGACGGCCAAACGCGAGAAGGCGGCGGCGAGCTATGCCGCCCTCGAAGGCCACACTTCCGGCGTGCGCAGCGTCCGCTTCTCGTCCGATGGCAAGATCCTGCTCAGCGCCGGCAATGACAACACGGTACGCGTTTGGGACGTGGCCACATGCCGCCTGCTCAAGACGCTTCGCGGGCACGCGGGGAGGGTTCAGGCCTGCGTGTTCGCCCCCGATCGCGGCTGGGTTCTTTCGGGAAGCCACGACCACCTGGCGAAGATCTGGAACATCGCGGGCTATGAGGAGGTCCGCGTATTCCAGGGCCTCGTCTTGGAGGGCCACCGCGACGCGATCCTTGGGGCCGACTTTTCGCCCGACGGAAGCCGCATCGTCAGCGCCAGCCGCGACCGCAGTGCGAAGCTGTGGGACGCGCATACGGGCAAGCCGCTTCGACAGTTCAAGGAGGGGCACGATTTTCTGGCCACGCGCGCCGTGTTCCTGCCCGACGGCAAGCGCCTGATTACCGCTGCCGGCGACAACACCGTGCGGATCTGGGACGTCGCCACCGGCACGCAACAACTTGCGATGGAGGGGACCGGCTCGATGGCCGCCATGGCCCTGTCGCGCGACGGCCGGCTCCTGCTGACCGGCAGCGACGACCGCGCGGCCAAGCTCTGGGACGTTACGAGCGGCAGCCTGCTGCGGACGCTTCCCAAGGGCCGATCGGAGGTCACGGCGGTAGCCATTTCGCCCGACAGCCGGCTCCTGTTCGCGGGCGACGCGCGGGGACGCTGCCGCCTGTACGACGCGGGCACCGGCGGTCTCCGCTGGGAGACCGAACACCATTCGCGGGCGGTTACCGCGGCTGCGTTTCTCCCCTCCGGCGACGGTGTGCTTACGGCGAGCATCGATAACACGGTGGCGCAGTGGGACGCGGCCACCGGGCGCGAACGATTGCCGTGGATCCTCAAGCATCCGGGATCGGTGTTCTCGATGGCCCTCTCGCCCGACGGCCGCCAGGTGCTCACCGCATGCTCCGACAAAGCGGTGCGCGTTTGGGACTGCGCCAGCGGCAGGGAACTGGGAATCGTGACGGCCGGCGGGGAGACGATCAACTCGGTGGCCTATTCGCCGGAGGGCCGGCGCGCGATTACCACGGACGCCCTAGGCAACGTGCGCCTGTGGGACCTGGAGCATCGACGCGAACTCCACGTCGCTCCGCGCAACGCCGGTCCCTTCCTCTCGCCCAAGGCGATGCCGGTCCAGGCTTGGTCGGCCATCTTTGCTCCCGACGGCTTCCAGGTGCTCACCGTAGGCGGCAACGAAGCGGCGCTGTGGGAGGTCAAGACGGGCCGGCAGAACGTGCGATTCAGTCCGCACAATTCCGTCGCTTCGGCCCGGTTTTCGCCCGACGGCCGTCAGGTGGTCACCGCGAGCTGGGACAAGACCGCCAGGATCTGGGACGCGCGCAAGGCCGTGGCCGAGCTTCGCCTGGAAGGCGGGCACAGCCAGTACGTCAACGACGCCGCCTTTTCGCCCGACGGCGCCCGTGTCGTCACCGCCGGCGACGACAAGTTGGCCTGCGTCTGGGATGCCCGAACGGGAAAACTGTTCCTCACGCTCCGAGGCCATCGCGAACGGGTGTCCAGCGCTGTCTTCTCGCCCGACGGGAAACGCATTCTCACCGCTTCCAACGACAAGACGGCGCGGATCTGGGACGCTGCCACGGGCCGCACGCTCCGGGAACTCACCGGCCATCGCGAAGCGGTGCTGTATGCCAGTTACTCCCGCGACGGGCGCCGGATCATTACCGGCGGTGAGGACAACGAGGCCCGGCTGTGGGACGCTGAAACCGGTAGACAGGCCGCGTTCAGTCTTCAAGGCCACACCGCTCCTGTGACATCGGTCGCCTTTTCGCCGAACGGTCATCGGGCGATCACCGGGAGCCTGGACAATACGGCCAAGGTCTGGGACGCGAACACGGGCAAAGAACTGCTCACGCTCAAGGGACATACGCAGGAAATCACCACGGTCGAGTTTTCGCCTGACGGCCGCAGTGCCCTGACCGGAAGCCGCGACGGCACCCTGCTCTTGTGGCTGGCCACCGAATGGCGCAAACCACCGCGTCCGGCAGCCACCGCCGCTGTATCCCCGACGGCGCGGTAGCACGCAGACGCCGGCGAATCACGATCGCCTCATCGCACGGGTTCGCTGGGGGCGGAACGCCGGGGCCATTCCAGGGCGAAGCGGGCGACATCGAACGCCGCATTCGGTCGGCCGAGGTTTCGGGCGTTGTGCCTGAGCTGGCCGATCCGTTCCGGATCGCGCAGGAGTTGCGACAACTTGTAGGGCAACGTGCCGACGTTGTTGATCTTGATCGCCGCCGAATTCTCGAGGAGGAAATCGCTGTTGCGGCTCTCTTGGCCAGGAATCGGGTTGACAACGACCATGGCCGCTCCGCAGGCCAACGCCTCGGAGGTCGTCAATCCGCCAGGCTTCGTCATAACCAGATCCGCGGCGGTCATCCAATCGTGCATGTCGGTTGTGAAACCGAGCACGTGCACCAAGTGACGCGAGGGGGGCACGCGTTGCTGAAGCCGCTCCCTGAGGGACTCGTTGCGCCCCGTCACGACAACCAGTTCCAGGGGCATTTCCACGGCCAATACGGCGTCGAACAACTCTTCGATGGGCCCGACACCGAATCCGCCGGCCAACTGCAAGATCACGGGCCGGTCTCCCTTCAGCCCGTGTTTGGCCCGGCACTGGCCCTGACCGGCGCACTTGCTGAACGCCGGATGAATCGGGATGCCGGTCACGGTGATGTCGGCGGCGGGGATGCCCCACAGTGCGAGATTGACCGCCCCTTCCTCGGTGGCCGTGAAGTAATGGTCGCAAGGCTGATTGACCCAGAGACGGTGCGTCTCGAAGTCGGTGGTAACGGTCAGTTGCGGGGTCTTGTACTCTCCCTTGATCCGCAGCGCGGCGATCAACTCGGCCGGGAGGAAGTGCGTGTTGACGATGATGTCCCAACTTCCCTCGCGAAGAAACTTCAGGAATCTTCCCAGATTGAGTCGCTCAACCAGTTGCCGGATCCGGTCGCTCTTGCGGCCGGGCGAGGGCTCGCGGTCGAGCAGATCGTAGAAGTAGCCCAGGACGTGGGGCGCTCGGTTCACCAGGTCCAGATACGATTTGGCGTAGACGCGTCGAAACGCCGCGTTGGTGAGTTCGAGCACGTCCACATTTTGCACCGAGGCCTCTGGGGCGAGTTCCTTCATCGCCAATTCCACTGCCTGCGCGGCGCGAAGGTGTCCCGCTCCGACGGAAGCCGACAATACGAGAATGCGACGCGACATAAGGCAACCTCATGAATATCCGGGCGTCCGGCCGGTCCGGTCGGCGCGAAAGCGCGGAAGTCGACCCTGCAGAATCACGGCAACGCGGGCCGGATGGCTTCGACACGAAGTATCTTGTACGCGTGCTTGGCTGGCAAGAGGTTGATCGTAGCGGGAAAAGCGTTCTCTGGCGGCAACCAGCCCGCCGATGGGTGGATAGGGGGGAGATAAGGCGGTAGGAATCCTGTGAATTCAACCGTGTAGTGGCGCGAGGGTCGACGACCGGGGCCGTCATGCCGCAGCGCCGGTCGCGGCCGCTTGCGTCGATCGAGTTTCCGATTGGGCCAGATGGCGACAATGCACCGTCTGCGGCGTCGCTCTCAGGGGCTTGCATTGGCGGCAGTTTCGATTAGTCTGGAAGGGGTCGCAAAATCCGAGGACAACGATTGCGACGACGCGGTCGTCGTACGCAAGGTCCGTGCGGCGATCTGCCTCCGGAAGGACACGCGGTTTCAGTTGGTTGAACGTCGGCCTGCCCCCGAGTCTCTCCCCTCGAATTCCTCCGGCCCGGCCTGACGATGAGGATGGAAGTTCATGCAACCTGAAAAGAAGCGAATTGTGGTGGAGCTACGGGGCCTCGCACGATCATTTGGCGGAATGTCACGCAAGGTGTCCGACCGTTCGGCAGAGGACATGGCCGTCGACTATCAGAATGCCGCCAGACAGGGCGGCACGCTTCTCATCGATGCCTTTCGGGCCGGATTGCTCCCCAAGACTCCCGGATTGGCGCGACTGATTGCGCGAGACCTGGACGAAGCGCGATTGTTCAGGCAATTTCACGGATATGAAGTCAATGCCGCGGTGCTTCTCTCCGGGGTGAGCAAGCCGAAGCCTGGAGAGGCCGCGGTGACGTGCGGCCTGTTGCCTCAACTCCTTCCAGAACATCCCGTGTTTCGTTCGAGGTCCTACCGCGGCAGGAGTCCGGAGCGGGAAGCGTTATTGACCGACTTGCGTCGGGCGCGCGAGGCTTGCGTTTGGCTGGCCGCTCGGATTGCCGGGCAGGGCGAAGGCGAATCCGCAGCGACGAAGCGCCGGCCGGCCAAGAAGACGATCGCAAAGCCCTCGGCCAAGGCGTCGAAGACTCGCCAGAAGTGCAAGACCAAGGCGACGTAAAGACCGTCGCCCGGGAGTATCGTCCCGCAATGGCGAGTCCGGACCGGAAGGCTCACTTCGCCGCAATGCTGTAGCGTCGGCCGGCCTGCGTCGCGAACTCCGGGCGGCCAAACGCGTCTGCGGTAACCGCGACCGCCTGACCGTTCTGGTCCGTCACCTTCAGTCCGCCCGGCCAGGGCGCGTAAACGCGGCACGCCGCGCCCTTCTCGCTGAAGACCTCCAGGCTGGCAAGCCGGCCTTGCGACCAGGCCGCGCTGACCAGAAACGCTCCTTCAGCGCGGAGGTTCTCGAAGCGCGCGTCGACGCCCTTGGGCCAGGCGGGAAAGACCCGCAGCGCGCCGTCCCAACTCTGAAGCATCATTTCTTGGAGCGGGGCGATGACACCTAGCGATTCAGTCCAGGCCCCGGCCCGGCCGTAATTGGCCACCGACATGCCCCACAGGACGCCGTTGGGACGCCGCCACTGCCGGACAATGTCGCGGAACGCGGGCAGATCACGATCGACGATGAAGTCGCCGTTGCGGAGCCGCCCGAGGGTTGCCCAGGGATACTGCCCGAAGTACCAGACGTACGCCCCGTCGCCCACCGGCGGCCAGGGTTTGCCGTCGTGGGTTGCCGGTTGGGGGCGCGGCGGACGGCCCATACTGAACTCCGGCGGATTGATCTCGTAGCAGTGCTTCTCGAGGCCGGTGAGCACGAGCGGCGGCCGGCCGTCGTCGCCAGCGGCGTGCTCCAACCGGTCTCGCCACGCCGCCCGCATCTCGGCATCCGCCCCCAGGACTTCGCTCGCCTGGATGGCCGCGCGCAGGCAATAGCGCATGTGGACCATGATCTGCGAGCGATCGGTATAGTCCTTCGGGTTGCCCGAGAAACCGTCTTCGCCCTGGTTCGAGGGGAAGATGTGATACAGCCCGTCCGGCCCTTTCTTGAGGAAATCGGTGTAGAACAAGGCGCAGTCGCGGATGACCGGGTAACCCGTGCTGCGGAGCCACTCGCGATCGAGCGTGTAGAGATAGCGCCACCAGTACTGGTTCATGGTCCAGCCGGTCATGTACGCCATGCGGCCCATGGGGGCGATGCCCAGGGGGTCGTCGGCAGGCTGCATCGGGTACATGGAGAGCTGGAAGAATACGCCGCGGCAGTTGTAGTACTCCTGGGCGATCTTCCGGCCAATGGGGAGCATGAACTTGACGCCATCGAAATACGAGTCGCCCAACTCCAGTTGGTTCGCCGTGTAGTCGCCCCAGAAAGGCTCCTGAAAGTTGTAGTTCGTGTGATAGTCGCCGTGCCAGTGCGAGTAGTCTTGCACGGTGCTGGGCAGGAACAATCCTGGCGGAACCTTGCCGCGGCGGTAGGCGCAGCGCCGGGCGTGCAGCGTCTCGTACCAGAGGTTCTCCAGGAGCGGATCCTGGATGCGCACCCGCGAACGAGACCAGAAGTCCGCGGCGCTGGCACGGTTCTCGGACGCCCACTGGTCGATCGCCGCCTCGGGCCGGTCGCTCAGGCGGGCGCGAACGCGGCGGATCTCTTCCAGTGGTCCGCCCCCATCACTCGAGGACGCCACCGCCACCGCAAGGCAGCCACTCGCGGCTTGGAGTTGTGGCAGGATGTGGAGTCTCGCCTCGCCGACGGCCGCCATGTTCACCGGCTCGATCCCGGCGCCGGGGGCGACGGGCGCCATGGCATAGCGAAACCCGCCGGTGAAGAGCAGATCCGGCGGAAACGTCTGCTCGACGAGCCACGAGCCGCCGTCCTGCTTTGTCGTGGGCGGGGCGAGCGGCGCGATCTTCGGACTGGTGCAGTCGTAGAACGCGCCGTGCCGGCACTGGGCGAAGAACCGGGCTGCAAAGGACTGGATCGTCGGATCGGCCCAGCGGTAGAGCGAGAACCAGACCGGCGGTTTCTGTCCCATCTGCGTGCGCGGGTTCCAGTTCTCGGTCTTCCAACGCAGGACAAGGACGTTGGGCGACGGCGGGATGAACGACTGGATCTCGATCTTCACGCCGGAAGGCCAAGAGCACGTCACTTGAAGCGTTGCCTCCTCGATCGACAGCCGCTGGCGGATCTTCATGCCCGGCAGGTCCGCCGGCAAGTGCAGCGCCAACTCGCCCACCGGCTTCGGACACGGATACGGCCGCTTGGTGTAGCTGGGCGGGGCGCCCTGGCAGATCTCGTGCATCCGTTTGGGGTCCTTGGTGCCGCGCGTGGCCTCGACCGGGCCGCCGTAGGGGCCGCACTTCCAGCCTTCGTCGCGGATGCCCCGGGCGATCTCGTCGATGTGCGCCGGCTTGGGATCATCGCTCAAATCGAGCCGCCGGTCCCACACGTCTCCTTTGCCGAATCGCCAGATCACCGCGTCGGCCGACTGGTACACGCTGACCGAAAGATCGCCGTTGCCCAAGAGCAGCGCTTCTTCGGGCGCCAGGATCCGCTCGTCGATTTCGATCGCGTGGCCCGAAGGCGCTTTCGGCGGCTCGCTGGCCTGAAGGACGTTGTGTGGCGATAGAAGGAAGGCTGCAGCCAAGACAAGACACATGCGATGTGCTGGCAACGACATGGTCGTCTCCTTGTAGGTTGGTCTCTGACCCGACCGCGTTGATCGGACGGGGTGTCGACCCATCTGGTCATACAGGGACGGGTCGGAGACCCATCCTACGTTGTGGCGGTGCTGGCGAAAAGAGTGGCGACGGCGGGTTGCCACCTGTGCGGAGGTCGCGTCTTGCGACACGATGGGGGACTCGCTTGACGCGGCGTTCGCAGCCGCCGATAATTCTTGTTCTCGTCCCCCAAGGATTGAGAGTGCTGATGGGCTCGAATCGCTGTTGAGGAGAGTGAGAATGATTCGCCGGTTCTTGCGTCGTGGGTGTGGTCTGGTCCTCGGTTGTGCGGCTGTCGCATGGACGGCTTCCTCGGTTCGGGCGGCTGATTCCGATTGGCCCCAGTTCCGCGGTCCGCTTCGCGACGGCAAGTGCCAGGAGACCGGGCTGCTCAAGGAGTGGCCTGAGGGCGGACCGAAATTGCTTTGGCAGATGAATGGCCTGGGCAAGGGCTATTCGACGCTGGCCATCGTGGGCGACAAGTTCTACACGATGGGCGACCGCAAGGGCGAGGACGGCGCGGAGTCGCAGTTCGTGCTGGCCTTTGATCTGGCAAGCCGCAAGGAACTCTGGGCCACGCGGATCGGTCCGCCGCACTCCGACGGCCCGCGATGCACCCCCACGGTCGACGGCGACCGGCTTTACGTTGTGGGAACCGATGGCGATCTCGCCTGCCTGGAGACGGCCACCGGGAAGATCGTCTGGCAGAAGAATTTCGCCAAGGATTTCGGCGGCAAGATGATGTCCGTATGGAAATTCAGCGAGTCGCCCCTGGTCGACGGCGAACAGGTGGTTTGCACTCCGGGCGGGCCCAAGGCCGCGCTGGTGGCCCTGAACAAGGCGTCCGGAGACGTGATCTGGAAGTGCGAACTACCGGATATCGGCGATCGCGGCAAGGACGGGGCCGGTTACTGCTCGATGGTCGCCGCGGACATCGAAGGCGTGCGGCAGTACGTTCAGATCCTCGGCCGCGGCGCGGTGGGCGTGGACGCCAAGACCGGCAAGTTCCTTTGGGGATACAACCGCATTGCCAACCAGGTGGCCAACATCACCACGCCTCTGGTCCGCGACAACCACGTGTTCGTCACCACGTCGTACACGACCGGGGCCGCCCTGCTGAAGATCGTCAAGGACGGCGACGGCTTCAAGGCCGAGGAGGTCTACTATCTGTCGCCCCGCGATTTCGAGAATCACCACGGCGGCGTCGTGCTGGTGGAAGACTGCATCTACGGCGGCGACGGCCGGAACAACGGCACGCTGACCTGCATCGACTTCATGACCGGCAAAATCCGCTGGAAGAAGAAGCCGCTGGGCAAGCGCTCGGCCGCCGTACTCTACGCGGACGGCAACATCATCTTCCGTTACGAAGACGGGCTCGTGGCCCTGATCGAGGCTACACCCAAGGAGTTCCGCGTCAAAGGCACGCTGAAGTCGGCCGTCGTGAATGGTCCGGCGTGGCCCTATCCGGTGATCCACGACGGAAAGCTCTACCTCCGCGCCCACGATACGCTGATGTGCTACGACGCGAAGGGTGGAAACTGAGAGGCCCGGCCCGTGCGGCACGTCACCGCGTCCCAAGGCCGGCTGATCCCACGGAACCTGCAACGGCTCGTTTCCTGATCCCCGGCCGTCTGACGTCGTGAAGACGAACCGCACGTCGTATCGGACTGCCAGCGGTCCGTCAGATCTCCGTGTTGATGACGCCCGCTTCGGCGGGCACAGTGACGCCGGTCCCCTGCCCGTCGCCGTGAGACGGCGGTGCCAGACGCTTGATGAGGGGAACAAAGTCCCGCTCAGGCGAGCCCACATAGAGCTGACGAGGTCGGTGGATCCGCTTATTCGGCGACAGGTGCAGTTCGCGCCAATGGGCGATCCAGCCCGGCAGCCGGCCCAGGGCGAAGATCACCGTGAACATGTTCTTCGGGATCCCGATCAGACGGTAGATGATTCCCGAGTAGAAGTCGACGTTCGGATACAGCTTGCGGTCGACGAAGTAGCGATCCTTGAGGGCCACTTCTTCAAGTTCCTGAGCGAGGTCGAAGATCGGGTCCTCCTTGCTGTGCTTGGTCAGGAGTTTGTGGCAGACCTCCTTGATGATCTTGGCCCGCGGGTCGTAGTTCTTGTAGATCCGGTGGCCGAAGCCCATGAGGCGGAATCCGTCGCTGGAGTCCTTCGCCCGGTCGATGTACTTGCCCAGGTTGCGATTGTCGGCCAGGATCATCTCGAGCATCTGAATGCAGGCCTCGTTGGCGCCGCCGTGGAGGGCTCCCCAAAGCGCGCAGATTCCGGCGGAAATGCTGGAAAACAAGTTGGCGTCGCTCGACCCCACCATGCGCACCGCCGAGGTGCTGCAGTTCTGCCCATGGTCGGCATGCAGGATCAAGAGGAGATTCAGGGCGTCGACGAAGTCCGGGTCCATCTGATACCGCTCGCTGGGGACCGCGAACATCATGTGCAGGAAGTTCTGCGTGTACGTGAGATGGTTTTGGGGGTAGATGAAGGGCTGACCCACCGACTGCTTGTAGCTGAAGGCCGCGATGGTGGGCATCTTGGCCATCATGCGGAAGATGGCCAGCTCCTGTTGTTCCGGGTCGCGGGGTTCGAGCGAATCCTTGCAGTAGATGGCCAGGGCGCCGACCACGGAGCTGAGGATGGCCATCGGATGCGCGTCGGGCGGGAACCCTGCGAAAATCGTCTTCATTCCCTCGTGGAGGAGCGTATGGTGACGGACGTCCTTGCGGAACTGCTCCAACTGCTCCGGCGTCGGTAACTCGCCGTAGATCAGCAGGTAGGCCACTTCCTTAAAATCGCAGCGTTCGGCCAATTCCTCCACGCGGTAGCCGCGATATCGAAGGATTCCTTTTTCTCCATCGATGTAGGTAATCTGGCTGACGGCCTCCGCCGTGTTGCCAAATCCTTCGTCGAGCGTGATGTGGCCGGTCTTGCCGAACAACTTGCCGATGTCGATGACGCGATTCCCTTCCGTGCCCACGCGGACAGGGAACTCGTGGGTCTGGTCGTCAAGCTGGAGTTTCGCCATTTCGCTCATGGAAGCGTCCTGTTGCGAGAAAGAACCGGCGGAAGGATCGGGTACCGCATCGAAAGCGCCCAACACCGTACTACTCTAGCAGCCATCAGCGCGAGAGCCAATCGGAGCGAAGTAGCACGGCCGCAAGCCGTTGCATATCAAATGCTTACAGCAATCCGAGTCGGCTGAGTTCGCGGCGGACACAGGTGTTGATGTGTCGATCGCTGCGCAGCGCGCGGATCACCCGGCGAGCATCTCGCCGTAAGAACCCGGGAGCAGATCGGCGGGTTCGACGCCGAAACGCTTCGTCAATTCGGCGACCTGAGCGTGGCCGGCAGCGGTGTCGATCGTCGGATCCAGAACGGCCTCAAACTCCAGAAACGCTCCGAGGCCCACGACGTCGTCGAGGTGGATACGCACGTTGTGCCACAAGTAGATCTCGCGATGCTTCTCAATCACGGCGAGGACGCCGAGCGTCGTGGCCAGGGCATCCTTGAGCGATTTCGGATCCGGCGCTACAATCACTTGGTAGTTGCTGGCCTTGGGACCGTTCTCGTCGGGCCTTTGGTAGGCGATCAATTGCCCGATGACGCCATCGATCTCGCGGAGTTTCAGCCGCCCGAAACGGCAGGAGAAGTAGGTGTCGACCTGGTGCTGCGGCGCGAGATGCTGGGTGGCGATTTCGCCCGCGATCTGGCGCGCCCGCGGCAAGTCTTTCAGTCGGGCCTTGAGTTCGATGTTCTGCATGCGGCGGACTATCGCAGACGCGTGTCGAGTGCGGTCACGTGCTTGGCGGTCAGGAGATCGGCATTCTGTTCGGCGACAAAAGCCCGAACGCCGCTGATGCCGACCTCGCGTCCCACGTAGCCCTGCATCGCCACGCCCGGCGCCGGCGTGACGTACATCTGCACGTTTCCCTGGTTGTCGAGCAGGGCGTAGCGCGGGGCGCCGAGTCTTGACTGCTGGACACGGGCAAGCCGCCCCACGCCGTCGAATCGTCCGTCGTTGCCCACCACCGACCCGCGCAGACCCGCGGCGCTGGGACGCTCGACCGGGATTTCCGTTCGACGGTTCACCGCGATGGTCGCCGTGCTCATGTCCGCGCTGCGACGTTGAAGGTCTTCGCACAGCGCGATGCGATGGACCAGCATCCGGGCATGGCCTCGCTCGACGGCCGTCTGTGCCTGGTCGAAAAGGACCTGGGCGCGGCGGCTTAGATCCTGACAATTCCATGCTGCCGGGTCTTGGGCAAGCACGAGCGACAGTTCGGTGTTGATGTCGTCCAGTTCTTTCTGGAATTCCTCCGAATTACGGGGTCGTATGGAGCTTCCAGCCCCGGCATGCCGCGTTTCCTTGGTCGAAGCGGATGCTGCTGCGGCGCCTTCTACACTCGCGGCAGAACCGCTCGCCGGAGTCGCGGTGTTGGTGGCTGCGGACGTCCACTTCGAGGCCGTGGATCGGTCGACGAGTCTCGTGTCGGTCGAGGGCGTGCCTGTCGCGGCCGCATTGAGCGCCGGGGCAGGCTTCGCCTTGCCCCCCCCCGCCTGCGGTGGAGTGAGGTCGACCTCGTTGCCTTGGACCCACCGGAATTCACCTGACGGCGGAGAAATCTTGCACCACCAGTCCGCGGACCCAGTTCCGCTGGTCGGCGGTTTGCTCAAGACTTCGACGACCTCGCCGCGTTTGAGGCGGACCTGGACCACGTCCATCCGCTCCGAAAGTTCGGTGCCCACACGGACCGCCACCCGCTTTCCCTTGACTTCCGCCAATCCGTCTTGAATCGGCCCAAGGAACTGCTTGCCGATCCAACTGAAGCTCCCCTCTGGGGGTCGAATTGCGTACCACCCTCCAGGATCGTGACGGTAGACCTCTACTTGGGTTCCAGCCTTAAGCTTACTAGTGGGGTAGTGGTTCTCACCCGGACCGCTGCGCACGTAGGTGTCATCGGCGGCGATATAGGCCTTGTACGGAAAAGCTCGCTCACCCAAGGCCGGTCGAATTACGCCCAAGGCAACTGCGGCGAGCAAGGCGAGCTTGAGACGCATGGATTTGCCTCCTTGTGAGGGTGGCACAAGGAATGCCAGTGAAGGCGACAACCGCGGAAATGTAAACCGCGGGCTTGTAGCGAAGACTCCCAGTATGCACAAGATCAGTTTCTGCCGCCTGACATTGAGATAAGGGGCCCAACCGGCAACAATGGGAACAAGGCGTCGGCATCCGGATCAATGTCGGGGAATCGGGGCCCGGTCCCCGTCGCGACAGGATTGTGCGTAAGGTCATCATGGCGGGATTGCATCACCCTTATCTGCGGAGGACAGGGCACGCAGCCGGTCGCACCGCGTTCACGGCGGCGCGACCAAGCCGCACTCTCGCCATCCCCCCACTCGAATGGTGTGTCCTCGGGTCGGCAATCGTCTTCGTGTTCTGCGTGGCAATAGGCGCGGCGGAGCCGGGTGCCACGCTAGATCGCGGCGCAGATGCCGCGCGCCGGGAGATTGCCGGGCTTGTCCAGCAGCTCAATTCCGATCGATTCGAGGCGCGGCAACAGGCAGTGAGCAAGCTTCAGGCGATCAAAACGCGTCCCGGGGCTGGTCCCGTGCTCGCAGAGGAATTTCGCCGAGTGCTCCTCTCGGCAGAGACACCGTTCGAGGTCCGCCGGCAGGTAGAGCGGCTGCAAGCCGGACTGCCGGCCGTTGATGAGAAACGCCTGGACTCGGTTCCCAAGGAGGAGATTGGGCGGTTGATGCGTCAATTGGAGGACGACCGCTACGGCGTCCGCCTGGGCGCAAAACGGCGTCTGGAGTGGCTTCTGGGAGATCCGAAACTGGTTTCCGCGATCTACGGTGCGCTCAAAGAGCGACTCGGCGAGCCTGAACTTTCCTTGGACGCGCGCCAGTGGATTACGCCGATCTGCGTGCGGGCCCGCATGTCCTGGTTGACCAGCGATCCCGCCACGTGGGACCTGCCGGCAGTGAGCGAGTCGCAGATTCGGGCCTGGGTCGACGAACTGGCTCAACCGGCCGCAGAGCGGGGCCCCACCGGCCGGCCCCCAACGCGGCAGCATGCGATGCAGGAGCTTCGCGACCTGCTGGCTCGCGACGAGTACGAGGCGAAGGTGGTAGAAGCGGTCGAGAGCCGTTTGACGCGCAACGACGCCGATCCGCAGGCGGTCCGCCGGCTTCAGGATCTGCTGGACCTCACTCGGCCCGCCATGGTGGCCGAATTCTGGCAGAGCCGTCGTCACGTGAACACCCAGCATCTCGTCATCGGTGTGCCCAGCCGAACGCCGGGCGCCGACCGGGCAAGCCACTTCGACTTCATCGACGACGATACGGCCTTCTGCGTGAGCGGCCAGAACTTGTCGCCGGGCAACTATCCGGTGGGAGTGGCGATTCCGCATCCCAGGTCGCTGGGGGCCATGTTTCACCTCGTGAACCTCAGCCGGCCGCGGCACAAGATGGTGTATGAGTGTTTGACCTCTTCCGATCAGGGTAGACGCCTGGCAGAGATCACACGCCGCACGCTTGCGAGGTTTCTCGCGTCGCATCAGCGCATGTCGGTGGAAGAACTGATGTTGCTGGAGCAACTGGACCCCGACGAGGTGTCGCGTTTTGCCGGCCCCTACTTCCTCGCCGTCGACGACCAGGTGATCCCCGACGACGTGCTCGACGCCAGCCTGGGACGGCCGATGCTGCCGAGTGTCGATCCGTCGATCGCCCGACCGATGCAAGCAGCGCGCGTGAGCCGCCATGGAGCAATCTGTTGCGTTCTGGCGGCATCTGGGACCCGGGAGGCCGTGCCAGGGCTGCTGGCGGCCATCGACAAAGGCCGATTCGCTCCCCCAGGACCGAAGGCGCCCTATCGGCTGCCCTGGATCGCAGCCTTGGCGATCGCGTCGCGCGATCCGTGGCCGGAATGCGATGCGTGGCTGTGCCAAATCGTCGGGCGAACCGAGTTGCTGGTCCTGAACCGCGATCGAGGGCCCGACCTTGGGGCGACTGCCGCGGGCGTCCTGCTTGCCCGTAGTGGCCTGGAGCCGATTCAGTTCGGACTGAACGAGGTGGATGATCCTCTTTTTGAGAGCATCGATCTGACGGGATATCGCTTCGAATCGCCGAACCAGCGCGAGCGGGTCCGTCAGTGGTCGTCGGGACATCGGGCGGAAAACCAGCCATGACTCAGAAGACGATCCTGGTCGTCGAAGATGAACCCGATATCCGGGAACTTCTCACGCACACGCTGGGGAAGGAACGCTATCGCGTCGTACCAGTGGGAACGGGCGAGGAGGCTCTGCGGTTGGCGGAATCCATGCGGCCCGACCTGATCGTGCTCGACCTGATGCTGCCGGGTCTGGACGGGCTCGAAGTCACTCGCCATCTCAAGGCGAACGCGAGCACGCAGCAGATCCCGATCGTGATCCTCACCGCGAAGGGCGAAGAAGCCGACGTGGTCAGCGGATTGGAGTTGGGGGCCGACGACTACGTTCCGAAGCCGTTCAGTCCGCGCGTGCTGATCGCCCGCATTCGCGCGGTGCTGCGGCGAACCGCAGAACCTCCGGCCGAGCCCGACGCTCGCCTGGAAGTCGGTGGATTGGTGATCCATCCCGGCCGCCACGAGGTGCACGTGGCCGGCCAGCCGATTCACTTGACGCGCACCGAGTTTCGCGTGCTCCAGATTCTCGCGCAGCGGCCCGGGTGGGTCTTCACGCGGTGTCAGATCGCCGACGCCATCCACGAAGGGGATGGCATGGTGACCGACCGATCGATCGACGTGCAGATCGTCGCCCTGCGGCGCAAGCTCGGCGAAGCCGGGGCCCGCATCGAAACGGTCCGCGGCGTGGGTTACCGAATCCGCGAGTAGCTTCTGTTGCGGGCGGACCTCGGACTCTCTCTCGTCCAGGCGCCTATCGCCTGGGAGAAGGCTCGTCAGGTCGCCGTTCTCGAAAGAGTTTGTGTGGCCCCCGGACAGACGCCGCAGCTACTTCTCCGCGGAACGTGCGGCCTTCTTCGGCTTCTTGGGAGCCGTCTCACCAGCTTTGATCTGTGCCAAGCGTTCCTTGACCTCGGGCACGAGGGGACTGCCCGGAAAGCTCTTTAGGAACGACTCCAGCGTAGCAGCGGCCTTTTCAGGCGAGCCCATGGCCAGGTGGCATTCGGCCACGAGCGTCTGCAATTGATCGATGTACGGCGAGTCTGCGTTGACCGCAGACAATTGGCTGGCCAAGGCAATGGCTTGGGCATACTTCTCCCGGCCGTACCAGTAGCGGGCGTACATCCATGTGACCAGGCCGGTGATCTTGTCGGCGGGAAACTCATCCTGCCACTGGCGGATTTCGGCGATCGCCCGGTCGAACTCGCCGCTTCTCAGGTATTGTTCGGTGGATCGTCCGCGAGCGCCTTGCCAGGCCGTGCGTTCGATGAGACTCTTGCGCTGGCTTAATGCGGTCTCGGCCTCGTTGTAGGCGCGGCGGGCGGACTTGCCATCGCCGGTCAGGGCGTAATAGTCGCCCCAGACGCGGAAGAAGCGGTTGGCGATGGGCCCCGACCGGTCTCCGCCGAGCACCTTGGTGGCCGCATCCAGAAGCGGCTTGGCGCCGTGAACGTTGACCAGGTCGTTGATCGCCACGTCGGCCGCTTCCACCAGGCATTCGGCCTGCAACTCCTTGGCGCCGATCTTCATCGCCGCGCCGCGCCACACCGTGCCGGTTATCTGCGCATTGCCCAACTGGTCGCGGGCCATGGGGCCAACGATGCGAGCCAGTTGGATCAGTTCTCCGTCCCCTTTCGCGGTTGAATCGTCGGCGAATGCCGTCTTGCCGGCGTCGACTGCGGCGGCGATGAACCGCATGGCCTGGGCCTTCTTCGCAGGGTCGACCTGCGCGCGCGGGCGCTGGGCGGCCTGATCGGAAGTCCCGTCGGCGGGCTCGGGAGCCGCGACCAGAGCGTCGGCCTTCGCCTGAAACGCCTGCACCAACTGCTTGAGCGAGGCGGGGTCCATGACCCGGGGGTCGTACGTCTCGAGCACGCGCACGTAATCGTCGAGATGATGGAACTTGGCGCTGTCCGTGATCTTCGGCTGGTCGATGTATACGCGACTGGCGATCTCGTATGTCTTGCCCCCGTGGCGAACCGCCAGTTTCACGGCGTAAAGTCCAGAACGCAAATAGACGTGGTCCGGATTGGGTTGTTCGCTCTTCTGGCCATCGCCAAAATCCCACAAGAACTTGGAGTTGGAGGCCAAGGCTTTGGGCGACGCGTCGAGGAACTGGACCCCGATGAGTTGCGACTCGTTGTCGGGCAGCGGGACACTGCCGGCCACGTTCACCACGAAATCGGGAACCAACTTCTCGGCCCGCGTCGTGGGCGGACCGGCGATCTCGCGACCGATCGCCCCGCCGCCAAACGCCTCGGGGGGGATCTTCTCGGGCTTAGCTGGCTTCGGACTGCTGGGATTGATCTCCCAGGCCAGCGTCATCACGGCCTGCGTGCCCGTGGCCGCGTGGTAGTACTCGAACTTGTGCGGCCCGGCCGACAGCTTCACATCCTGCCGCGCGCCGGGAATCGCCTGGTGGCGCGGGGGGTGCATGCCGGGTTGCTCTGCCACGAGTTTGTCGTCGACGACCACGAAACTGCAATCCTGACTCGACGTGATCAGGCCGTAGGTTCCAGTCGTCGCAATTTGCAGGAGTCCACTGTATCGCGTCAGAAACGGGCCGGGCTTGAGCGTGAAGGGGTTCTCCGATTGGAACACCGTGTCCACGTAATCGCTGCCGATTCGACGGG
>CAZFKF010000005.1:0-18995 GCA_964518805.1 uncultured Planctomycetaceae bacterium
AAGCCAGCAGGCGTACTGACCCACCGGGTGGACTACCGCGACCACTTCTTCAAGCCGCAGGCCGATTGGTGTGAGCGGGAGGAGATGGAGTTCCTCATGCACCTCTGCGGCGAGGAGGACATGAGGACGCTCGTCACCCTGAACGGCGACTACTTCCGCTGCATGCAGCCGGTCCAGGTGCCCGGGGTCGACGCCATCTGGCGGCAGATCTGGCCCGACAAGGTGGCCGACTACGCCAAGCTCGCCTCGTCCGCCGCGCACCTCTGGGGCCGCCCGCGATCGTTCAGCGAGGGCTATGCCGTGTACGGGCGCGGGCTGTCGGTCGAGCAGGCCAAATGGGTGCTGGATCACCACTTGGTCCGCGGCATCAATCTGTTTCAGGCCATGTCGTACCTCTCGTCACGAGAGACGTTTCGTCCGTACTTCTGCCCGCCGGATCTGAACCTCAGCCCGCAGTGGCCGCACTTCGCCCAGCTTTTCGCGTACGCCAACCGGATGTCGTACCTGCTCTCCGTCGGCGTGCCCGCGGCCTCGATTGCGGTCTACTATCCGACGACCAGCGGTTGGCTAGGTGACTTCGCGGCCGACAAGGCGGGACTGGCCGTGGCCCGGCAGTTGCTCGAATGCCACCGCGATTTCGACTTCGTGGACGACGACAGCCTGCACGCGGTGCTCGAAGTGGATTCGGGCACGCTCGTGAATCGCAGCGGCCAGCGGTATCGGGCCGTCGTGGTTCCACCCCTCAAGGTGATCTCCGAGAACGCCCTGCGGCAATTGGAGCGGTTCGCCGCGTCGGGCGGACGCGTCGTGTTCTTGGAGAAGCTGCCGGAGTTGGTGGTGGCCAAGAGCTATCTCCATGCGTCCAAGGGGCCGACCGAACTACGCTGGGCCACGATCGAGCCGAAGGCCGAACTGACTCAAGCAGCCCTCTCCCGCCTGCCCGAGCCCGACTGCGTCCTCGAATCGCCTTCCGGCGTCGCGGCGTGCGCGTCGGTCAAGTACCTCCACCGGCGCCTGGCGGGTGCGGACCTGTACTTCCTGTTCAACGAAGCATCGCAGGCCGTCGAACTCACGGCGGGGCTCGAAGGGCAGGGCCTTCCGCAGATCTGGGACGCGGTCACCGGCCGCAGGGCTCGGGCCGAGGGTTCCAGTTGCCGCGGCAGAGAAGTGCGGCTACGGATGCGGTTGGAGCCATACGAGACCAAGACGATCGTGCTGGCCGGCAAGACCGACCGGCCAAAGGAAGCGGCGTGGCCAAACCAGTCCATCGCCGAGGTCCAACGCCTCAAAGGAGATTGGGCGCTTGCGCTCGGCGGCAAACGCCTCGGCGGCGCCCTGAGGAGTTGGTCCGAGTACGGCGAACCCGGCTATTCGGGCACAGTTCGGTATCGGAAGGAATTCACCCTGGCAGACGCTGCCGCGGCGCACGGCAAGGATCTCCATCTCGATCTCGGCGAGGTGAAATACTCAGCCCAGGTCCGCCTAAACGGCCGCGATCTGGGCGTCCGCGCCTGGCGTCCCTTCCGTTGGGCAGTCGGCGATGCAATCCGCAGCGGCGCAAACGTCCTGGAAGTCGAAGTGACCAACACGGCGGCCAACGAACTGGCCGGCAGTCCCGAGCGCCTCAAGCAAGTTGAAAGCCAAGGCTGGCTGAAGAACTCGTACAGCCGCACCTACCTGCCGTTCGACGCCGAGATGGTCCCCTCCGGCCTCCTCGGCCCAGTGCGGCTGGTTCGCCTCATGCCGGCGGGTGCCCGTTCCGGCTTGTGATCCCGGCAAGAAAGCAATTCTGCAGGACGGCGGAAGAGCAGCTTCCGCGGCGAGTGTGGCATGCTCTCACGATGCAGAGCACCGGGTGAGCATAAGAATTGCCGTGGCGTCCTCCGTGCCGACCCGCGGCTACGCGGCGTGACGGCATGCCACTCAATCCGAGAAAGGTGGAAAGCGGCTCTTCGCCCCGTTGTTGCGTGCCGGAGCCTCATGACGACCGGGAAGCCAACGCCTCGCCGATCCTCCCCAGGTCGCTGCGAAGTTGACGGAAAACCGGCAGGAGGCGACGGTAGGATTCCACGGCATCGGGCCGCGGACGCGACACTGCCTCGACCTGATGCGCCCGGTCGATCAAGGTGAAATCGGGACAGAGTCCACAGGCGACGGCCGCGACGGCCGCCGCGCCCAGCGATCCGGCGTCCTGCCCGACGTTTGTCTTCACGACGTCGATCTCGAAGGCGTCGGCAAAGATCTGCCGCCAGAGCGGGCTGCGGCTGGCCCCGCCGACCACGACCATTTCGCCGCCAACCTTGCCCAACCGGCGAAGCTCATCGAGGGCCAGGCGAAGATTCAGGGCTATGCCTTCCAGCGTGGCCCGGACCACGTCGGCCAGGGTGTGCCCAAGGTCCAGGCCGACCAAGGCCCCGCGCAGAAGCGGCGTGGGGTCCAGCGACGAACCGCCCGCCAGGCTGGGATTGAACAGGAGGCGGTTGGCCCCAATCGGCGACTGTTCGGCCAGGGCCATCATCCGATCGTAGGGATCGGTCCCCTGGGGCTCGGCCAGGGCCGCCAGATCGCGGCACCATTGATCGCGAACCCAGCGGAGCGACGTGCCGCCGGAGAAGATCGCCACGGCCGAGGTGAACATCCCCGGAATGACGTGCGTGAACACGTAGGGTTTGGCCGCATCGTCCAGAAGTGGCCGGCCCGAGGACACGGCGATCCACATCGAGGAACCGAGCGAGGCGTAGATGCTCCCTTCGCCCACGTTCCGCGCGCCCAGCGCCATGCAGGAATTGTCCACGCCGCCACACGCCACGGGGATTCCCGGCGGAAGCCCCAGCGTCTCGGCCGCCTCGGAGGTCATTCCGCCGAGGATCTCGGTCGACGGGACGATCTCGGGCAGCAGCCCTCGTTCCATGCCGGCGGCGGCCAGCAATTCGTCGCTGTAGTCCCAGCCCAAGAGATCATACACGCCGCTTCCTGAAGCGTACGAAGGATCGGTTGCCATTCGGCCCGTAAGGCGAAAATTGATGTAGTCCTTGGTGCCAATCACCTTGTGGATCCGCCGGAACAAGTCCGGCTCGCAGTCGCGGTACCAGAGGATTTTGAAGACCGTGTAGTGCGGCGGCGGAAAGCCGTTGCCGGTGAGCCGGTACCACCGGACCGGATCGACGGTTTCCAGGAACCGCCGGGCCTGGGACACCGGCCGCTTGTCCGACCAGATCGGGGTCGCCGGGCGCAACAGGCGACCGTGGGCGTCCAGCGGCACGCACCCCAGGCTATGGCCCGAAATCGCCAATGCGCGGATGCTCGCCGGATCGACCGCCCCGGAGGCCAGCAGTTGCCGGGTGCTGCGTACGACCGAGTCCCACCAGTCGTCGGGCCGCTGCTCGTGCCAGCCGGCCCGCGGATACTGCGTGTCGTAGGGCACAAACGCGGCGGCCAGCAACCGGCCTTCGGCGTCGTAAAGCGAAGCCTTGTTGCCGCCGGTGCCGAGATCGTAAGCCAGGAGCGTGTCGCTGGATGTCTGCATGGAAGTCGATTGGCTGGCTATGGGTCATCGATCGACGGTTACAGGGCCTTGGCTACGCCGGGGATGGCGGCGGCGTAATCGCCTTGGGCATCGGGGAGCACCGGCGGATCCGCGTTCATGGCGTAGCGCTGGGGGGCGAGCCGCAACGCGGACTTGACGGCTTCGTCCCAGGTCACGACCTTGCCGCTGTAGGTGGCCATTCGGCCCATGACCGCGGTCATGCTGGCAGTGGCGCCGTGGTCGCCGTCGAACATTGCCGGGCCCGTGCCGCGAATGCTGGCGAACAGGTCGTTGTGCTCGCGCTGGTAAGGATTGTCGCCGTGGTAGCTCTTGGCACGGAGGGCGCGGGGATTGACCGCGCCCAGGCCCCACGCGCCGACGCCGAGGGTCATCGAACCCTTGGTGCCGTGCACGTTGTCGGACACGTGGAGCCAGGTGCCGGCCTGCTGGCGGGCCTGGCAGAAGTGCCGCACTCCCTGGGCGTATTCAAACTCCAGGGCGTGGTGATCCCAGATGTCGCCGTTGCCCGGACCGTAGCGGACCTGGCGCCCGCCCATGCCGTTAGCCCGCAACGGATGGCTGTCCACGACCCAGTTGGCCACGTCGATCTCGTGGGTGGCCTGTTCCACCAGATGATCGCCGCACAGCCAGCAGAAGATGCTCCAGTGGCGGAGCTGGTATTCCATTTCGCTCATGCCGGCGGGCTTGAGTTCGCCGGCGCGCCCGCCGGCCATGTTGAAGTAGGTGCGGATGAATCGCACCGGCCCAATCTCTCCGTCTCGAATCCGGCGGATTCCGTCCAGGTAGTTCTGCTGGTGACGGCGCTGGAGCCCGACGACGACGGAAAGCCTCTTGGCCCGGGCCTCCTGATTGGCGGCCACGAGCATCCGGTAGCCGGGGGCGTCGACGCAGCACGGCTTCTCCAGAAAGACGTGCTTGCCGGCCTTGACCGCAGCCGCGTACTGCATGGGGCGAAAATGCGGGGGTGTGGTCAGCAGGACCACGTCAACGCCGGAGTCGATGACCTGCTGGTAAGCATTGAAGCCCAGGAACCGGCGCTCGGGCGGCACGTCAATCCGCGCGCGCAACTCATCGTACTTCTCCAGGTTCTTGAGACTGTTCTCCAAACGCGGGCCGAACAGGTCGCCCATGGCCACCAGTTTGACCGGCCCCTTGGTGCTGAGGGCCTCGCGGCAGGCCCCGGTGCCGCGGTTGCCGCAGCCCACGAAGCCAATCCGGATCGTATCGCTCCCGGCGGCATGGGCGGATCGGGCGATGTCGACGGCAGGCTCGGCTGGTTGATCCATGATTCGATCCTCTCGCAGTAGGTTATGCTTCAGCATAACGGGCCGGCCGGTTCGTTGTGCTGAAGCATAACCTACGGTTACGGGCGTTTCCTTAGAATGAAAACGGTGTCCGAAAGCTCGTTGGTGAGTCTGAGCGGATGATCGATTTCATACCAAAAATCGTAAACGTCGCATAGTTCGAGGCTGGGGACGCGGGCCAGGAGCCTGCGGGCCTGAGCGGCTGTGTACAGTCGCAGCGCGAAATCGTGACGCAAACGGAACTCCCTCCGCGCGGTCCGCACCAGCAGGCTCACGCGGAGCACTTCCAGGCGGCGGCGGCGATCGGTCGACAGGACCCGGAGCGTCGCCGTCACCCGAGTGCCGCCGTGCTGCTCGGTCCAGCGCTCGGTGCACTCTTCGGAGGCGTCGGGCGGCAAGAGATGGAATCCAAGGACATAGATCCCCCCCGGACGCAGGCTGCGGACAACACATTCCAGATGGTGGCGGGCCAAATCCTCACGGAGAAGGTGGCGAAACCCGTTGAACGTGCAGTAAGCTGCGTCCACGGGCCGGGGCAGGCGGAAGTCGGCCATGTCAGCCTCAATCGTCGTCGCGTGCAAGGCCCGCCGCTCTAGGCGACGACGGAGGTACTCCAACGAGGGCCGGCTAAGGTCCAACCCGCTCACCGAGTAGCCTCGGGACGCGAGCTCCACAACCAGCCGGCCGCTGCCACACGCCGGTTCCAAGAGCCGGCGCACGGGAAAGCCGCAGTACTTGCGGAAAGCCGCTTCCAGGAAATCAGCCTCGGCCCGCGTTTCGCCGCGAAAAGAGACGTCGTAATACTGCGGATAGTCGTACCAGTTTGCTTCGACGACCGGCCTCACTTGCGGAAGAAGAACCCCTTCTTTTTGAAGGCTCCCGCGGCGTCGGCGTTGTCGGAGTGGATCTCCAGGATCTTGTTCAGCCCGGTGATCTTGAACACCTTCTCGATTTCCTTGTCGATGTTGCAGAGTTTCAAGGAAATCTTGAATTCTTTGCACCGCTTGTGCACGCGGATCAGCATGCCCAACGCCGACGAGGAAAGGAACTTCACGAAGCGGAAGTCGAGGATGACGTTCTGCTCCTGCGTCTTTTCGAGCATGCGAATCAACTCGTCCTGGACCTGGCGGATGACCAACTCGTCCAGAATCTTCGCCTCGGTGAAGTAGACGGTGAGGATTTCCCCATCCGACTCGGATCGGATCATGGAGGCCATGCGTCTTTGTTCCTTTCGCGGTTCACGGCTGTCTGGGATTATGCTCATCGTACCAGAACGTTCGGTGTTGCTTAAGATGGTACCCCCAAAATTTCGCATGGGCGGGAACCTCTCCTATGGATGTAGTCAAATAGGCCATTGGCAGTACACCGGCCGACCTCGCCCTCCGCAGTGCCGAGGGTTCGGGGTTCAGAGTTCAGAATCTCGATGGAGGCTTTCCCTTGCAGTCCTGCCCCTTGCCCCCGAACCCTTGGGGGCGGCCACCTTGTGGCGACCTTCCGGGGGCGGCAGAATAGGGGCCGTACGTCGCGACGAATCTGGGCCCATCGCACCCAAGGATCCGCAGATGATGAAGACCTCTCGACGCAAGCTCTTGATCTCCGCGGCCGCGACGGCCGCTGCCATCGTGCCGCGCCACGTGCTCGGCGGACCGAGGTTCGTTCCCCCCAGCGAGAAAGTCAACGTTGCCTTGGTGGGAGCCGGCGGCCAAGGGCGGACCAATGTCCGAGCCCTTTTTGAAGAGCCCGACGCCCAGGTCGTGGCCGTGGCCGATCCGGTCGAACAGATCGATCTGGAGCGGTTCTACTATCGCGGTCTGGGAGGGCGCAATCCGGTCAAGGCCGAGATCGAACAACGCTATGCGCAGAAGAGCCCAAATTTCCGCTGCGCCGCGTACGAAGACTTCCGCGTGATGCTGGAGAAAGAGAAAGCCATCGATGCAATTCTCTGCGGCACGCCCGATCACCTGCACGCCTACGTCTCGGTGTTCGCCATGCGGGCCGGCAAGCACGTGTTCTGCGAAAAGCCATTGACGCACAACATCTGGGAGGCCCGCAAGGTGGCCAAGGTGACCAAGGACACCGGCCTGGCCACGCAGATGGGCAACATCGGACATTCTCGCGAAGGAATCCGCCAAACGTGCGAATGGATCTGGGATGGGGTCATCGGACCGGTGCGCGAGGTGCACGCGTGGGTCGGGGCCAACCGGTGGAACAAGCAGTATTCGGGCCGGCCGCCGGAAACGCCCCCCGTGCCTGCCGGCATCAATTGGGACCTCTGGCTGGGGCCGCGCGACTTCCGGCCCTATCATCCGGCCTACGTGCCGGTGTCGTGGCGCGATTTCTGGGCTTTTGGCAACGGCGGGTTGGGAGACTTCGGCTGCCACGACCTGGATGCCGCGCGCTGGGCCCTGGATCTCCGCGAACCGCTGACCGTCGAAGGGCGGCCGGCAGGCTACATGGATGCTGAGATCGCTCCGTACGGGGAGATCTGCTATTACCACTTTGGACCGCGGGGCGACAAGCCGGCGGTGAAGGTCACCTGGTATGACGGCGGTCTGCAGCCCCCGTGCCCGGCCGAGATGCCGGCCGGTCAGGCCCTGCCGGATCGCGGGGTGCTGATGGTCGGCGACAAGGGGCTCATGCTGTGCGAGGGGGCCGGCGGCCTGCCTCGTCTGCTCCCGTACGAGAAGATGCGGTCGTACAAGCGCCCGCCGAAGACGTTGACACGCAGCAAAGGACACCATCGTGATTGGCTCGACGCCTGCAAGGGCGGCCCGGCGGCCAGCGCCAATTTCGAGTACGGCGCCAGGCTGACGGAACTGACGCTGTTGGGCATCGCGGCCCTGCGAACCGGCAAGAAATTCTCCTGGGACGCGGCCAACATGAAGGCTCGCGGCGTGCCTGAGGCCGATGCGATCTTCAAGGAACAGTATCGAAAAGGCTGGGAACTCGTGTAGCGGGGATGGGCACTCTTCCTTCTCTTCTATCCTTAAACTCAGAGGGTGCAACAATGTTGGGAATGGATGTGGTTACCTCGTATCTGTTGGTCATCGCCATCGCGACGTTGTTGATGGCGGTGCTGGTGTGGCAGACCCATCGCAGTGGGCGCACGGTGATTGTCTGGCTGGCGTCGAGTGTATTGGGGATCATTCTGGGGTCCATTGGGTCGTATGCGGCGATGCGAACGATGGGCTACGTGACGGCGCCAGAACCGCCGCCGGTTGTTGCCGGTGCTGCAGGAGGCGCGCCCGCGGGAATGCCCGGCATGGGAGGCATGGGCAAAGGCGGACCGGGGATGGCTATGGGCGGTATGGGAAAGGGCGGCGGGCCAGGAATGGGCGGCATGGGAATGGGGCCCCGACCGAAGTCCGAATTGACTTCCCTGGTCCGAAAGCTCGATCTGCTCACCGGCGACATCGTCGTCACGCTTTCGGCCGATCAGGCTGGCGCTGTCACCCAGTGCCTTGTCGACATCGAGAAATCGGCCAAGATGTCCGACGACGAGGCCAAGGCCAAACATGACAAGCTGATGGCCTTGTTCAGCGACGAGCAGAAGGCCCGCTTCGAGGCCATCGGTCTTCCCCGTCCCGCCCGATCGGCCGGCCCCGGCGGAATGCCCGGCGGTCCCGGCATGATGCCGGGCATGGGCGGCGGAATGGGAATGCCCGGCATGGGCGGACCGAAGCAAGATCCCGATCAGAATCCTTTCCAACAGGAGGCCGAGGGCAAGGCCCTCAAGAGTTTGCGAGACCGGCTGGCGTCCAAGGCTGGGCCTGCCAAGCCCGCGGTGAAGCCGGAAGACAAGCCCGCGGCAACGCCTGCCGCACCGGCACCCGAGAAGTCTGCTGCTTCTGCGGCGCCCCCGGCGCCGGCGACGAAGCCTCAAGACAAACCGGCCGCGAAAGAACCTGAGAAGGCGCCAGCCAAGAAGTAATCGCGGGAGGCAAAACAACTGTCGGACCGCAAGATAGCAGGCACACTCGCGTATCCGTCCCGGAGGGACGTTTGACACTCGCCCAGCGATTCATCGTTAGGAGATCGATTCCCACGGCCTCCGGTGTCCCGTAGGGACACTTGGACCTTCCCGTCGGTTCAAGCGTCCCTACGGGACGCCGAACGGGCTTGAGGCTGTACGACCCAGCGATGAATCGCTGGGCTATTGTCAACGGCCCCTCCGGGGCAGAGGGGTCGAACGTGCCGAGTTGGCTTCGGTTTGGAACAGGACCGGCATCCGTGAACCTCGCGCCCTTCCACTTGGCCCGATGCAGCGCGTCGGGTGAGCATGGGAGGCGCAGCGGCGTCTCCCATGCCGACCCTCGGCTGCGCCGCGTGACGGCATGCCACACGCGCCGCGTGAGGGTATGCCACGCGGCCTATCCGGCCTTCTTCACTTCGTCCTTGTCTCGCAAGACGCGGCCGCCGCGTTCGTCGCTGTCCGGCTTGCGAAAGCCGAAGCGAACGACCTCGCCCAGGTCGAAGGGAAATTGGTTCTTCGTGGAGATCGTCCCGGCACGCCCGGCGAGGTCGGCCGCGCCGATGGCCTCGCGGCGCGGCAGGCCGACCAGGATCTTGTTGCCCGCGCCCTGGACGTCGACGACGTACAGCTCGTCGAACACGTCCTGGTAGGTCCGGACCATCGAGGCGTAGAGCGGATTGAGGCCGCTGCTCCAGACGTTGGCAAGAACGAGTCCCTTGCGCGTGAGCGCCTTGCGCACCGCTTCGAGGAACTCCCGCGTGGCCAGATGGTACGGGATGCTCTCGGACCCGAAGGCGTCCAGGAAGATAATGTCGTAAGGCTCGCGGCAGCGTTCGATGAACCGCCGCCCGTCGTCGACATAGGCCTGCAAGTAGTCGTCCTCACGGAACCCGAAGAATCGCCTGGCGACGTCGACGACAACGGGATCGATGTCGACGACGTCGATGCGGGTCCGAGGATAGTGCTTGTGAAGGAAGCTGGGGATCGTGCCTCCGCCCAAACCAACCACCAGGATCCGCCGCGGGGCCTCGACCAGCGCCAGGCCCACGGGCATCACCTTGGCATAGGCCAGTTCGATGTGGTCGGGATCGTCGGGCTTGACCACGCTTTGGCGAACCCCGTCCTTTTCGAATCGCAGGGTGCGCAGGCCGTTGTCGTCCTCCGTGACGACGACCAGGCTGTAGGGCGACTGCTTCTCATAAAGCGTCTTCGGCTCGGCCGCCGGGGCGACGCGCATGCCCAGCACCGTGAGCAGCGTCCAAGCGACAAAATGGCATCTGAGCATGACGCGGTTCTCCCTGCGTGCCGTGAATTCTGTCAAATCTCCGACCACTGGCCGGGAACCGGCGTGGGATAGCGCCCCTGGGCGTCGGCCTTGACCGGCGGCGGGCTGTTCTCGTTGAGCGAATCGATGTCCTTGCAGAACGAGAAATTGGAGGCCATCGCCTCGTCCCAGGTGATGATCTTGCCGGAATGGACTGCCGCCCGGCCCATGATGTCGGTCAGGTTCGACAGGGCCGCCCGTTTGGCCTCGTTGTGCGGACGGTCCTTGCGGATCGCGTCCAGCAGCACGTCCCACTCGGCCTGCCAGGGCGTGATGGGCTCCTTGGGGGCCTTCCAGGCGATGTTGTCCGGCGAGCACCGCTGATCCTTGTAGGTGTGGACGGTGGCGGCGTGGATCGCGCCGGAAAACTGGGCGGCGCACTTGGTGCCGTGGATGAAGGTGTTGAACTCGTTGTGGCAGTTGGGCAGATAGCGGACCACGTCGTAGGCCTTGGTGCCGTCGGCGAAGGTCCATTCGACGCTGTAGGAATCGACAACCTGGCTGCAATCGGTGCTGCCGGCCGCCCGGCCGCCGATGCCGTGCGCCGAGACCGGGTAGGCGTCCTTGATCCAGCAGATCTCGTCGATCTGGTGGATGTCCATCTCGGCGAACAGCCCGCCGGAGACCCAAAGGAACCAAATGAAATTGCGGATCTGCCAAAACAACTCGTTTTCGTTCGCTGGCTTGGGGCCGAACGGTCCCACCGGCTCCATGCGATAGGCCCGGATAAGTTGGATCTGGCCCATTTCGCCGTCGCGGATCCGCTTGATCAGCTCCTGCCGGTTCTTCGAGTGCCGGCACATCAGCCCGGCGGCGATCTTGAGGTTCTTCTTCTCGGCCTCCTCGCCGGCCTTGATCACGCGGCGGACGGCCGGCGGATCGGTGGCGAACGACTTCTCCATGAAGACGTTGATCCCCTTCTGGACCGCGTATTCCAGTTGCTGCGGTCGCCAGCCGGCGTAGCCCCCGAGGATGGCGACGTCGCCGGGCTTGAGGCAGTCGATGGCCTTGCGAAAGGCGTCGAAGCCCACGAACTGGCGCTCTGGGGGAACGTCGACCTTGTCGGGATGCTGCTGGGAGAGGGTCTTGTGCGAGATCTTCAGCCGGTTCTCGAAGAAGTCGGCCATGGCCACCAACTTGACCGGCCCGTTGGGCGACTCGAACGCATTGACCGTGGCCCCGCTCCCACGGCCGCCGCAGCCGATCAAGGCCAGGCGAATCGTGTTGTCCTCCCCGGCGTGGACGTGAGGCATCGCCATTCCGGCCAGGGCCGAGCCCGCGGCGACTTTGCCGCCGAGACTCAGGAAATCACGGCGCGACGACTGCGACTGCTGCTTCATGGTTTGGTTCTCCCTTGCTTGGGAAGGCGGGTCGTGGTGGCGTGGATGCCTGGAACCGTTCCAGGTTGGGGACGCCCCTATTGTCCGCGCCCCGGACGAAGCGTGTCAAGACATCGCGGCGGCGGCGTGGGGCGAATGGGGGTTTTCGGGCCGTAGCGTCATGGTGGCGGCGTGGAGCGGGGCGCCTCGATCAGGCCCCCGTCGCGCCTCAGCGCCTCTCCCAGGTCGCCCCCGGTCTTTCGCAGGGCTGTCAGCGCCCGCCGATGCCCTGGCTCGTACCCGTACCAGGCATCGACAATCTTGCCGTCGCGGTCGATGACATAATTCAGCGGCACGCCCGAGCCCCGATAGCCCTGCGACTGAACCTTCAGTGCGGCATCGGACGAATCGAGAACCGTGGGGAAGGTGGCGCCGTTCTCCTTCATAAACTCCAGGGCGATCTTTTTGTCGTCGGCGTAGTTGAAGCCCAGGACCACGAGTCCCTTGTTTTGGTGCTTCAGGTAGACCTGTTGGAGATGACACATCTCCTCACGGCAGGCCGGTCACCCAGCCCTCCAAATGTAGAACCACACGACCTGGCCGCGATAGTCCGAGAGTCTGACCCGCTTCCCGTCGGCGGAGGCGAGGTCGAAATCCGGGGCTTGGACGCCCGGTTTCAAAAGGAGTGCCTCCGGACGAGGCAGACGCCACTCCCTCCAGCCCTCGGGCGGCTTCCAGGCGAACAACGTGTTGGGGATCTCGGCGTCGAGGGTCACCGACGACCACTGCTCGTCGATGACAATCTCGTAGCTTACCCGGATGCTCTGCCGCAGTCTCCGCGGCAGATGATCGCGTTTGGAGAGCCACAGGCACCAGCTTCGCTGGCCCTTCATGATGCTGACTTCGATCTTGTCGCAGTCTTCGTCCCCAAGCTTTTCGGTCCCCAGGCTCTTCACGCCGTCCACGTAGGTTTGGAGCGAATCGGTATAGCCGTGGAACGTGCTGGGATCCAACACGGGCATGCTCATGCCGGCTCCCAGGACGCCTGTCTCGTGGCCGATGGAGTGTCCTCCCGGCGGGGCCGGCTTCGTCATGTAGGACGTCTTGCGCGAATCCCGATCGGCCTTGGGTTCGTCATACTCGAACCCGTAAGAGAACTGGGGCCGTTCCTTGAGCCAATAGATCCACAGCCGTTCGCCGTCGCCAACGAGGACCCCGCCTCTTTCGGGAACAGACGCCGATTTCGCCTCCACGCGGAAGTAGTTCGGCTTCTTCAGCCACGCCTGGTAGGTGCTCTCCATCAGCAACTTGCCTTTGGCCTCGAACCGATAGCGGCTGACGTAGGACAGCGACTTGGGCTTGCGCATGGCCTCGAACATCTGCTTGTAGAGGGCATGCGCGGCGGGCTCGTCGGGAAATGGCGCGCGGGCCGTTTTCGACTCTCCGGCCGCAACGGAAACGGGGACGCTGAGCCCAACGACTCCGATCCATAGGCCACTCACGAAACGCAGGACTCGCATGAGTTGGATCTCCTCAGGCGGAATTATCTTTCAGTTGCGACAGGCGATCAACCACCCCCCAGCATGAAGGGGAGTCTCAGTACCTGTCACGTACGATCCCTTCTGAGAGAGCGTCCGGAGCGTGCTAAGCCTGAATACTGCAAGGATTTGGGGCTCGATCCCGCTGCCGTTCGGTCGCGACAGAAGAGTGCGGGGATGGGTGACCGCCTCAGGACAGCCCATTCACCCGCCGCGCGCAGGAGCGTTGGCCAGCGCTGCACGGCCGCGTTCTCCGGGCACCGCTCTGAGCTAGGTTTGGAGGAGAAGGATAGGCAATTATGGGGAAACGCTATCTGCTGCCTGCGGTGATTCTCACCGGCCTGGTGTCGATGTTCGTCTATCGGATATCGAACAACGTGGTCGACGTCGATCTTTGGCACGAGATGGCCTTGGCGCGGGATGCGCTCGCCTTGGGCCATGTCCCGCTGGAAGACACGTTCGCCTACACGCCGACCAAGTATCCCGTGGTGCACCACGAATGGGGCGCGGGCGTGGTGGCGTACTGCACGTTGACCTTGGCCGGCGGCCCCGGCATCGTCGTGCTCAAATACCTGCTGGCCCTGGCTTTGGGCGCGGTGTGCTGGCTTTGCGCGTCGCGGCGCGGGGCGGGGTTCGCAGTGCTGAGCTTTTTGGCGGCCGTGGCCGTGCTCTTGGCCGATCAGGGCTTCTCGACCATCCGGGCGCAGATGTATTCGTTCCTCTTCACGGCTTGCCTCCTCTACGGGATGGACCGCGATCGCGAAGGCAACCGCCGCTGGCTGCTGGCGTGGCTTCCGCTTTACGTAGTCTGGGTCAACATCCACGCCGGCGTTCTGGTCGGGGCGGGCCTGTTTGCCCTCTACTGGCTGGAGCAACTCGTCCGCCGCGAGCCGCACGTCCACCTGCTGCTGGCCGGATTGGCGATGATTCCGCTGGCCGCCCTGAACCCTTACGGCGTGCATTACTACGAATACCTCTTCCACGCGGCGACCATGCCCCGGCCGCTGATCGACGAATGGGGGCCTTTGTGGCGCAACGGCTCTCTGTACCAGATCTTGTTGTTCGGCTTGTCGCTCGCGCTGCTCGGGTACACGGCGCGCCATGTGGGGATCCGTGCGATCCGCGGGCTGCCGATCCTCCTCGTGTGCGCGCTGTTCGCCCTCAAGTCGACCCGGCTGCTCGACTTCTACGCCATCGCCTGGCTCTGCTACCTGCCGCCGTACCTGGAAGCGACTCCCTTGGGGCAGAGCCTGCGTCAGCGGTACGACCAGCGGGCCTGGCCTTTGCTGGGCGTCTGGGCGACGATGCTCGCCGTGAGCGCGCCTTTCATGCTGGTGACCAAGCCCTGGCTGCTCCGCATCCCCGAAGAGCCGATCCCGCGCCTCGGAAACCACGTCATCTATCCCGTGCGGGCCATGGACTTCCTGGCCGAAACCGGCTTTCGCGGCAATTTGATGGTCCCGTTCGACTGGGGCGCGTACGTCAGTTGGCGGCTCCATCCGAACGTGCGGGTCTCGATCGACAGCCGCTACGAAGTGGCCTACCCGCCGGGAAGCCTCGAACAGAACTCGGCCTTCTATCGGGCCGAAGAGGGATGGCAATCGGTGCTCGCCGCCCACCCGACCGACGCCGTGCTCGTGAACAACGCGCTGCCCGTCAGCCAGCACATGCCGTCGCTTCCCGGTTGGAGGCGGATCTACGCCGACGAGGTGGCCCAGGTCTACATTCGGACCCGGGAGATCCCAGGCGTGCTGAGAGCCAGCCTCTGACGAGCGCAGTCACGTGCCAATGCTATCGTGGCGGCTCGGTTCGCCGTTCCTGCGGTGTCTCCGCTTCGGACGTTTTGCCACGGCGCCATGTTCGACGAGGCCGGCGTTCGACCGTTGCCCGCAACCGAGACGCAACGATCACCAGAACAGCCTGGAACGTCACGGGCGGTCCGAAGATCGCGTCGTCAATGCGACGAAAGAAATCAAGCATGAGTCACCGTGGGCTGCGGCGAGACTTGGTTCCGGCTTCCTGCGCTTTGCCGAGGACCACAACGTTGAAGGTGTCTCTTATGAGCGGAGCCAACTGGGTTGGATCTTGAACGGAATTGAGGATGTACGCCAGCATGCGAAGCGCGATGTTGTGCTTGCGCGAGTTGATGGCGAAGCGGAAAGGGATCAGGATCAGAAGTTCGGTAATAGAGCCGCCGGCAAGAGCGCCGACCCGCGTACCGACATCGCTGTGCACTGCTCCAAGCGTCAAGAGAAACAAGCCAAATACAAAAAGCAGAATTGCCATTCCGTAAGACGCCCACTCGATCATTCTGTTTTCACGCAGAGCGCGTGAGACGATCGCCTGCGCATCTCCCACCGGATCGTCGCGCAGAGATCGCCGGAAATACTCTTCGTAGGCGAGCTCAATCGCCTCTTTCGTAATGGACACATCGGGCGAGATTCGCTCTGCGAGACGAATCAGATCGTCGCGCATCGAGCCGACAATGTGCGGCAGCACCTTGGCCGCAGAAGCCTCAAGCTGCTTCCTTGTCCCCTCCGGCAACTGCACGGCTTCCGGGCGTTCCGCCAGCGCAGTCCTCTTTCATCCGCGCGACTAACCGGTCAAACAAAGCTGGGGTCAGGCACGATTGAATCTGTGCCGCGGTGACGGTTAGGACGCCGACTTCCTGAGCAGCGTTGATTCCGTCCTCTAACGCCAGCAACTCGAGCAGACGTCCCGCTTGGAAAGCAAAATCGCTCGCGGATGCGTCTACCACGACACGATCAACCACTGTGCACATCGGTCTCACCTCCATGCGATAGTCTCCCATTGAGGGACACAGAAACCAATATACTTCGGGCGAACATGCCTCACCAATACCAAAAAACAACAACAGGCAACACGCGGCACAACCCGCCATAGGGGGTGAACTGCCTCTTTGCTCTCGTCTCGCTCAGCACGAAGACACGGTCTGGGCGGGCAACGGCCGTCGCCCGTTGTATCGACGAAATCGCTCGCGGTCCGTGTGGTATGCCGTCGCGCAGCGTCGGCATCTTGCAGCGCCATCATGCCGACCCGGAGAATTGACGGACTTGCACGTCAGAACCCATCAGGACTGGCAGACTCGCCCCCCAAGAGACCTGCGGCGTCCCAGAAGCTTGCGGCGTCATGGCCCATCGGCCATAATCCACGTCCGTCCGATCGGGCCTGCCGGACTCGGACGCGCAAGGCCGGTGATTCTCCAAGGGGCGCGTCGAGAACCGTCCAGGTCGAACCACCTTCAGGAGCGGCAGCATGCGCGGTCACCGAGATGGGAAGGATCGCTGGGTTGTCCCGGGTCTGCTCTTGGCCTCACTGCTCGCGTGCAGCACGGCAGCGTCCGGCGAGCCGGCGCCGCAAGCGGCGCACGCCGCGGAAGCCGGCACGGCAAGCGCGTGGTTCTCGGCCCTCGGCGCCGACGAGACGTCTCAGGCTGAACAGCCGGCGAATCTCCTGGTCAAGCCCGCCGCCATGCCTTTCTCCTTCACGTGTGGCTCCGAGCGATCGGCCGATCTTCTGCGGCGATGCGTCGCAAAGACTTCGAAGCGCGTGCTCGATGCCGGTCGCAGCGAGAAGACGATCACTTGGCACGACGCCAAGACCGGACTTGAGGTCCGCGTCGAGGCTGTGCGGTTCGGCGATTTCCCCGCAATCGAATGGGTGGTCTATCTCGCCAACCGCGGCACGGCCGACACGCCGCTCCTGAGCGACCTGCTGCCGCTGGACGCGCATTTCTCGCTTCCCGCGGAGCCGGGCCGCAGCGCGATTCTCCACTATTCGAAAGGGGCCCTCTGCTGCATCGACGACTATGCGCCCGTCGAGAAGCCACTCTCGCCGGGGAGCGACGTGCGTCTGGCCACCGGCGGCGGGCGATCTTCGAGCGAAGTCCTGCCGTTTTTCAATCTCGACCTCGGCGGGGCGGGCGTGTTGGTCGGCCTCGGCTGGAGCGGCCAGTGGGCCGCCACCTTCGGCTGCGACCCGCAGAAGGGCGTGTTTGCCCGCTCGGGCATGGAGACGACGCACCTCAAGCTGCACCCCGGCGAAGAGATCCGCACGCCGCGCATCCTCACCCTGTTCTGGAAGGGCGACCGGATGCGGGGCAACAATCTGCTGCGGCGTTTCCTGCTGACGCATCATCGGCCCAAGCCGGCCGGCAAGCCGATTGTCCTGCCCGTGCTGATTGGCTCGTGGGGCGGCTCGCCGGCTGCCGATCATTGGAAGACCATCCAGCGGATCCTTCGGAACGACTTGCCGATCGAGCTCTACTGGATCGACGCCGAATGGTTCGGCGGCGCCGCCCCGTGGTTCAAGCACAACGGCAACTGGGAAGTGCGCAAGGACCTTTATCCGCAGGGATTTCGGGCCTTGAGCGAACCGTTGCACGCCGCGGGCCGGAAGCTGCTGTTGTGGTTCGAGCCGCAGCGGGTCTGTCCGGGGACTCCCTGGGCGCAGTTCAGGGACCGTCCCAACTGGTTCCTCGAACTCAAGAACGGCAATCCGACCTACAAGCAGCGGAACTGCAACTGGAACATCCCGCACGAAGACCCCCGCTGGATCATCTGGGAGAGCCGGCGGAGCCAGATGGTCGAGGGCGACCTGCTCTGGAACATGGGCGATCCGGCGGCGCGGCAGTTCCTCACGGACTGGCTCTCCGATCGTGTGAAGGAGTTCGGCCTCGACTGGTACCGCGAGGATTTCAACATCGCGCCCCTGGAGTATTGGCAGGGCGCCGATGAGCCCGATCGCCGCGGCATGGCCGAAATCCGCTACATCTCGGGCCTGTACAAGATGTGGGACGATCTGCTCCAGCGCCATCCGCACCTGGCGATCGACAATTGCGCCAGCGGCGGACGACGGATCGACCTGGAGTCGATCGGCCGGGCGACCGCCCTGTGGCGCACCGACTGGCCCGTCGACGCGATCCACAAACAATGCCACACCTTCGGCCTCATGTCGTGGGTGCCGCTGCACATGAGCGGCGGGGCGATGCTCAAGAAGGGCAACGAGTACGAGATCCGCAGCGCCATGACGGCCGGGCTGAATTGCGAACTGCCGCCGCAGGACGATCCGCAAACCGTGCGCGAAACCAAGGCCCTGCTCGAACAGTACCTGGCGATCCGCCGGTTCTATTACGGCGACTACTATCCGCTCACGCCCTATTCGCAGGCCGCGGACGCGTGGCTCGCCTATCAACTGCACCTGCCCGAATCGGACGAAGGGCTGATCGTGGCCTTCCGGCGGCCCAAGAGCGGCCAGAACGGCCAGAGTCTGCGCCTGGTGGGCCTCGATCCGCAGCGGGCCTACGAGGTCGTCCATCTCGACAGCGGCCAGACTCGCAGCATTCAAGGCAGCGTGCTCCTTCAACAGGGCCTCGAAATCCGGCTGGACCGCCAACCCGATTCCGTCCTGCTTCGCTACCATCGCAAGCCGTGAACGGGAGGATTTGCCGATCATGGATCGCCATCGGTCATCGACGTGGACTCGCCGCGCATTTCTGGCGGCCTCGGCCGGTGCGGCCGCCGTGCCTCACGTGATCGCTTCTGCCGCGCTGGGCGGCGACGGCCGGCCAGCGCCCAGCCAGCGGATCGCCTTGGGCTTCATCGGCCTGGGGTGGAAGGGCTTTACGGGCTGTTGGGGTTCGCTGCTCCAAGGGTTCATTGTCGATCCAAGCTGCCACGTGGTGGCCGTGTGCGATGTAGATCGCGCTTACCGCGAGCGGGCCAAAGCCTTTGTCGATCAGACGTACGGGGACAAGGGCTGCGCCGCCTTTCGAGATTTCCGCGACCTCGTGGCTCGCCCCAACGTCGACGCGGTGGTCATCGCCACCCCCGACCACTGGCACGCGCTGCAGACCATCTGGGCCTGCCGGAACGGCAAGGACGTGTATTGCGAGAAGCCGCTCTCGTTGACCATTCGCGAGTCGCGGGCCATGGTCGATGCGGCGCGGCGTTACGGCCGGGTGGTTCAGG
>CAZFKF010000006.1:0-18262 GCA_964518805.1 uncultured Planctomycetaceae bacterium
CATCGATTCACCCTGGGCCAGTCCCTTCATCTGTGCGGCCTTGGGAACGACGTTCTCCGCGGTCTCGTCGCAGAGGCAGATGAAACCGCGCTGGGCCGGCAGATAGTCCAACGCCACACCTAAGACTTTCGCCAGCATGTCGTCCAGATTGCTGCTGGTGAGCAGAACCTCGCCGATCCGCTGAAACAGGCCGACGAGAGAGACGCCCGGGACTGGGAGCCTCGGTTCGGCGCGAGCAGCCTCGGCAGCGGGTCGGCGCACGTCGCTCGGCTTGGCTTCCAGGGGGCTCGCCGGCGCGCCGCTCAACCGTCGTTCCAACTCTTCGACACCGATGGTCAGTCGGACCTTGTCGGCTTGGGAGCCGCTGTGGAAGGAGACTCGTTGTTGGCCGGGCGTCTCTCCAACCAGCTCAAAATCCAGCACGGCACCGCCGCCCCCCAGCGTGATCTGATCGCCGTGTTCGAGGCGCTGGCTGGTGATGCGTTTGTGCTTAACGAACGTTCCGAATCGGCTGTCCAGATCGGTTACCACCCAGCCTTCGGCGTCACGCTCGATCGCAGCGTGGACGCGCGACACGTCGCGGGCCGTGAGGACCAGGTCGCAGTCGGGGTTGCGTCCGATGACCACGCGCTGCTGCTGAAACTCCCTCGTCTCCGGCCGGCCGCCGAAGGAGTAACTCAGCCGGAAGGTGTCTGAACGTTCTGCGTGCAAGGGCGATCACTTCTTCACAGCGGGTTTGCCGGGCACCGGGGTTTGGAGCTTCCATGCCGTGACCCAGCGGGTGCTGATAGGAGCCAGGCCGAACTCGTCGCGCAGGTGGTTTTGGAAATGCGCCATATGGCCAGCCCCGTAGAAGACGGCAATCCTCGGCTTGCCGGCGTCGATCTGCTTGCGCAGGACCTTGAGCGCCGCCTTGTTGCGGTCGGCGATGATCGCCGAACCCTTGGGCCCCTCGATAGCCTGAATCGAGCGCTCCATGTCCAGAAAATCGTCCGCAAGCACGCGTTTCAAGGCCATGGAACGATTCTTGTTGAACAGGGCCATCAGGAGCCTCGCATCGGCCATGGAGTAGTCTTTCTGCTCGGCCATGGCCTGCCCCAGGACCCTGCCCAGGATCGTCCAGAACGAGTCGCCCCGGTCGCGCATGGCCGCCGAAAACTGTTGCGGCGTCAGATCGGCATGCACCAGATTCGCTTTGGTGTAGTCGATGCATCGAAGCTGGAACTCAAGATCCAGAACGCGCGTCATGCTGTCTTGCACCACCGAGACCGGGTGGGTGCTTCCGGAACCGCCGCCCTTGGGAATGCGCGTGCCCTCGGGGGCGACCAGTTCGTAGAGCACGGCGTCATATTTCGTGAAGAGGCGGTTGAGTTCCTCGTAATAACTGCGGTCGGCTATGTGAACCGCAGCCACGAGGTCCACCGTGGGGGTCGTCTTGCCACAGTCCCGCGGTGCGAAGCTCACGATGGCCGTCTCGAGCGCCAAGGGCTGCTTCGTTTCGTCGCGCGTCAGTCGAATGAACTCGCTGGGCTTGTCGCGTTCCGGAGCGGCTTTCTCTGCCGGGGCATCCGACGCATAACCTGCCGCGGCTCCCAGGAACAACAATGGCAGGAGGCAGATGCTCGATGACCTACGCCAGGAGGGATTCATTGCGCGTTCCTCGGGTCGATCTCGAAGGGGCTTTCTCGGCCGCCAAGCGCGGCGCGCTGACAGTTCGTCTAATATAAAGGGTCCGCTGGCGTGGGACAAACCAACGGGCATCCCCGGTCTCGCGCGTCTCCCCAGACCCCTCTCGTTGATGCACGCTCCCCGGTCCTCATGGCGACCCCCAAAGGTCATCATCGGCTTGGCTCGGCAGGGGAGAGAACCGACGAATCGCGGACTTCTGTCTCGATCGGTGATTGAGCGGAACCACGTCGGCCGTCAAACGGAGCTGCTCGCATACGACTCCATGCGGGGGTTGTTACTAAACTATTCTGAGTATTTAACCACCCGAAACGGTTATGTTCTTTGTTGCCATCGCACTGGATGGCAGGAGTCATTCTGCGCGAGTCCAGTGGGCGTCCACCCTGAGGGATAAAGCTTGACGATCCAAATAGTTCCAATCATTATGGACTGAGAAAATAGGAAAGACGGATAGACGGGACCGTTGCCAGAATCTGGGTCAGCGGTTCCGCACTTCTGAAGTTGAGTGGTTCATTCGCCTTTTCGCCACCGCGTGCTCGTTTGGGCGAATTGCAGAAAATCGTTTGACACGTCTCCACGATTTCGGTTAACTACAGGAGGTGGAGTTTGCGGCTTGTAACGTGCAAGGGCGTTGCAAGCCGGAATTCTGCCGAAGAGGCTGGAACAGATGAGAAGAGCGGACCCGGACCCTTCGTGTCCGGATCGACAGGGGTGGGTACACACCCGAGTGACCCATTCCCGGTTGGGGACGTGCCCTGACGTAGTACGGTCGCCGAACGCGACGACAGTGGCTTTGCCTTGGGAGGACCGCCACCGTATGAGTCACCCCGCCGGGAGTGTCGAATCATTGCGCGTCCAGTGCGCGGCCGAGCCGGAGTTCGTCGGTTGGCTTGCGCAGGCGGGCGGCACGCTGATCGTTTCCACCTACCAGGCCGGCAAGGTGGCGATGATTGGGTACGATGGCCGTCAGACGACGCTTGTGATGCGCCAGTTCGACAAGCCGCTGGGCGTGGCAGTTCAGGGCGAGCGCCTCGCCCTGGCGACCCGGCACGATCTGATGGTGTTCGCCAACGCACCGCTTCTGGCCCCCCACGTTCTCGAAGACCAGCCGGGGCGTTACGACGCCCTGTATCTCCCACGGGCCAGCTACCACACGGGGGGCCTGAACGTCCACGACGTTGCCTTTCAGGGCGAAGATCTCGTGTTCGTCAACACGCGGTTTTCGTGCCTGGCGCGGGTGAGTCTCACCCACAACTTCGTGCCGGTCTGGAAGCCGAAGTATATCGGCGACATCGTGCCCGAAGACCGGTGTCATCTCAACGGTCTAGCCATGGTGGATGGCAAGCCCAAGTACGTGACTGCGCTGGGCACGAGCGATGCGCCGGGCGCCTGGCGCGAGGCGAAAGCGACCGGCGGCGTGGTGATTGACGTCGAAAGCGGCGAGATCGTGCGGGGCGGGATGTCGATGCCGCACTCGCCGCGTTGGCACGACGGCCGTCTTTGGGTGGCCAATTCGGGAACGGGCGAGCTTTGGGCGATCGATCCGTCGACCGGCCAGGCCGACATCGTGTGCGGCTTGCCGGGCTATCTGCGAGGGCTCTGTTTTGTGGGCCCCTATGCGCTTGTGGGGTTGTGCAAGATCCGCGAGAAGCACATTTTCGGCGGCCTTCCGGTCCAACAGCGGCACGCCGCACTGCGCTGCGGCGTGGCGGTGATCGACGTGCGGACGGGGGCGAACGCGGGGATGTTCGAGTTCACCGCGGGGTGTGAAGAGGTCTACGACGTGCAGTTTGTGCCCGGCGTGCGTCGCCCGATGATTCTCAACTTGGAGAAGCTCGCGGCGCGCCAGACGGTGACCCATCCCGAGTCTTCCTGGTGGCTTCGCCCCAGTGCGGAAACCTTCCAGGCGTCCGCGGGCCGTGGGGACCAAGCGCAGGGGCGCGAAGCATCCGCCGGGTCGTTCCGGCAAGCGGAGCCTGCGGCCTTTGCCGGCGCGGCGCCGGAGGTTTGAGATCGCGGGCGATTGGCTTTTGAAATTCGAGATTTAAGGTTCAGGGGAGATAGAGTCATGTTTGGTTTCCGACTGCCGAAACTGCTGAGGACCAGCGCCGCTCGGGAAGACTCCAGCGACCGTGGCTCGAGCGCAAGGCGTCGCCGCAAGGCCAGCGGCGAGCGCCGGACCTTTGGCAAACCGCGGCGGTTGCAGTTCAACCAACTGGAGTCCCGCGAACTGCTGAGCGTGGTCCCGGCCGCCCCGCAAGAGGCCCTGGCCACGACGACGATCAGTTCGGACCAGTACACCAGCTCGAATCAGGCAATTGCGTCGGACAACGACGGGGACTTCGTCGTCGCCTGGACGCGAAGCGATACCGTCAGCGATCCGGCCACGGGACTCCCGGCGTTAGACGAAAACGTCTATGCCCGCTATTTCACCGATGAGGTCCAGCGGGTCTACTTGCCGGATGGGGTTTTGGCAAACAACAACACCGCGCTGGGACAGAATGGAAAGTTCTCGCTTAGCTTCGGCGGCAACGAGGTCCAGAAGATCTCGATCACCGCAACCTACGCGCCCGGCTTCTTCTCGCAGTCGAACATCCAGGGCGTGATCACCTTCGGCTTCGACGTCAACGAGAACGGCTCGATCGAAACCAACGAGAAGACCCCGGTCATCTTCAACGAGTACGATTTCTCGGCGTCGACGATCGAGACACAACTTCGCGGGTTGGGCGGCGCCCTGGCCGACGTCGTCGTCGAGGCCACCGATCCCCACACGTTTGTGGTCTCGTTTGGCAGCGCCTCGAATGGCGAGGACCAGCCGCTGATCACCGTCGAGGACCAGAGTTATTCCTCGGGGTTCTTTCCCGCAGCCATTGTCTCGTCGGTGAGCGAGCCGAAGGTCTTGGCCAACATCCAGGTCTCCCCGACCAACCCTTCGGACACCGCCACGCAGATCAAAAACGCCTTCGAGAAGCGGGCGATCCCGGTAGAGTACACCTACTCGGCTCCGATCACGGTTCAGGCAGCGCCCTATACCGTCCCCAACAGCGGGCCGGCGCCGTACACCACCCCGGATTCGAGCACGTACGGTACCGCCGAGGTTTCGGTGGTCCCGGTCCTCGGACTGCCGGGGTTTGCCGACGGAACGGTGTTCGACATCACGTTCACCGGTGCGTCCGGCAAGCAGGACTTCCCGGAGATGCAGGTCTCTGCGGTCTCGAACGATACCGGCGGCAACCTGATCGCGGATTTGGCGGCCTTGCCGGGCGACGGCGACGGCGTGCGAACGATGAAGGAACCGAGCGCCGAGTTTCGAGTCAACCCGGCGGACCCGGTCGACCCGCTTACGGGCGAGCTCATCCCCTACGGCCAGCGCAACCCCGCAGTGGCCATGGATTCGGACGGCGGTTTCGTTATCACGTGGGAGGGGGACGTCCCCGACTCGGTGAGCGCCGGGAGCGTCTCGGATATCTTCGCCCGGCGGTTTTCGCCCGTTGGCGCCCTGGATGACCCGAGCGTTGTACGCGAGCTGGTGACGCCGGGCGTCATGGGCTGGGTGAACGACGTTAAGGTGCTCACCTTCAATTCCACGAGCGGCGTTCCGTTGGTGGGAACGTTCCGGATCCAGATCCCGAACGCGGTGACTCAGGAGCTGGATACCAGCGAGTTGCTCCAGTTTGACAGCCGCGACCTGAGCCGCGTGGCCAACTCCATTCGGGCCACCCTTGTTTCCGAGGGATAGGCTGACGTTCAGGTGCGGCAGCTCTCGGGCGTCAATCCGTTCCAGTTCGAGGTGAACTTCGGCGCCAACCAACCCCGCCCGGACCTGTTGAACCAGCTTGCGATCGTCATCGACGCCGGACAACTGGATGCCACGACGAGCGTGAGCGACGCGTCGAGTTCCACGTTCCGCGTCAACGACAACACGACCAATCGCCAATGGGCACCCTCCGTGGCCATGGACGACGCAGGCGATTTCGTCATTGCCTGGGCCAACACGGGCCAGACGCTGAGCTTCTTCAACACGATTTCATTCCAACAGTACGATCGCAACGGCGTTCGGGTCGGAAGCGAGGTGAAGGCGACGCCGGACGTCACGGCCGTCCACTTCGACACGGCGGTGGGCATGAGCCCCGATGGACACTTCGCCGTGGCCTGGTGTACGACCACCGACCCGAACTACTTCCTCGACAACGCGTTCCTGTCGAATGTCTCGATGAGCGTCTACGACGCCAGCGGCGCCCGTTTGGCGGGCCCGTTGGCGGGCCCGGGCGCCCTCAACCCCACCGTGGCGTTCGACGGCGCGAACAACGTCATTGTCTCGGGCGAAGGCCTCACGGGCGACAACATCGGCGGCGTGGCCCACGACACGTGGGCCATCGAGTACCGCGCCAACGGTTCGGTCCTGCGTCCTCAGTTCCGCCTCAACGGCGGCACGACCGCCAACGGGGCGTGGCCCCATCAGCAGACCGGCGCCCAAGTGGCCCTCGACGTCGACGGCGACTTGACCGCGACCTACACCGGGTTCGGCCCCGACATGTCGGAAAACGTCGCCATCGCCGGCAGCTACTTCAGCCAGTTGATCAACGACCAGAAGAACAAGGACCTGAAGGCGTTCTTCGATCCCGCCAGCGATTCGATCACCAGCCTGTTCGGCCTGGGCGGGACCACGGGCGACATCGACGCGGCCATCGAGGATTTCCTGATCCGCGCCGCCAACCCAAGCATCGGCAATGCGACCCCGGCGCAGATCGGCCGGCTCCGCGCGATCCTGGATTCCGTGGCCGGTCTGCTCCGCGGCGAGGCCAACGGGGTGATGTTCAGCCAATGGGACGCCGATCCGACCGTGCAGGGAGCGTTGACGGAGCTTAGCAGCGACAGCGTGGCGAACAACTACCGCGACGGCCACAACACGCGCATGCTGCTGTCGTTCAACGCGTCGTGCACGAGCGGAGGGCTCACCCTCCGCTTGTACGGCGGCGGCATCGGCGGCTACGAGGACATCGCGATCACGCCCGTCTACTATCCGAACAACGGCCCGGTGAACATCGAGGCCACCCGGCAGGCGATTCAAAACGCCCTGCTGGGCGCGACGCGCGTGGGAGACAACTGGCCGCAGCCCAACCAGGGCTACGACGGTCCGGTCACGGTGCGGACGTTCTCCTATCCCTTCTCGACCACTGAGTTTACCATCCGCCAAGGTACGGATTGGGAATTGCCAACGTATCTGTCTCCCAACACCAACGTGGTTTATGAAATCACGTTCCAGGGCGAAGCTCACGATACGTACTACGATTTCTACACCCAGGCCAGCGATTTGCAGATCGGCGATGTGGACGCGCCCTGGCCGCAAGAATACGTGATGACGTACTACTCTGCGGGCACGGAACAGTACAACGCCTCCATGGCGATCCAGCCGGACGGGAGCTTCGTCGTGGCGTGGACCCAGGACGAACTGTACACCAACGGTGTCATCGCCAACTCGAACGTGTATTTCCGGGAATTCACCGAAACGGCCGACACGGCCGGCCCCTTGGCGACCGGCGTGTTGTCTCAGAACGGCTCGGTGCTGGAGGACAACGATGTGATCCTCGTGGCACCCGGACAGACGCCCAACGTCACCAAGATCATCGTCACCTTCGATGAAGACATGATGACTTCGGGCATCGGCAGCGTTACGAATCCGGCCAACTACCGGCTGCTGATGAACGGCGCGGAACTGGTGGGCGGCGTCCGCTCGGTTGTGTACGGCATGAACATGGGCTTCGACCAGGGCCTCGAAAGCGTGCCGAGGAACAAGTGGGAAGCCGTGCTCACCTTGGACGGCGACGTTAAGACCAGCGGCGTTCAATCGTTGGGCTTCGGACAGTATGAAATCCAGTTGATCCCGGGATCGGGCTCGTCCGCGGGACTGCGAGACAAGGCGGGTAACGCCCTGGGCAGCAGCGGCTATGTGCCAAACGGCAGCACATACAGCAGACGGTTCTCCGTGGAAGAAGCGACGGAGCAGGCTCCACCTCCCTCCCCGTGGGACACTTCGGTGACCACCACGAGCGTCGGCGCCGCCGCGAAAGGCTATCCCGAATCGCGGCACACCGTGGCCGCCGACGCGGACGGCGACACGGTCGTCGTCTGGATCGCTCCGGACGCGCAGGGACGCGATACCGTGTACTTCCGGTTGTTCAATGCGTCCGGCACGGCTGCGAACAACACCACCGCAGTGTCCCCGCTGGACACGGGGGCACAATACGCCAACAGCGCCCAGCGGCTGGCCGCCGTGGCCTGCGATCCGGACGGCGATTTCGTGGTGACCTGGACGGCGTACGACAACAGCGGCGGACAGGACGTCTACGCGCGGCGGTTCAACGCTGCGGGAACGCCGCAGGGCGCGGCGTTCCGGGTGAACGCGTTTACTCAGAACGTCCAGAAGTGGTCCAGCGTGGCCATGGACGCCGAGGGCGACTTCGTCATCGTCTGGTCGAGCTTCGGCCAGGAGGATCCCACGCTCGGCACCGGCTACGGGGTCTACGCCCGGCGATACGACGCCTTTGGCACGCCTCAGGTCGAGTACGACACGGCGAGTGCCGGGACGCCGAAGAACGGCGAGTTCCAAGTCAACGTGATGACGGCCGGCGATCAGCGGTTCCCCAGCGTGGCCATGGACGCGGAGGGCGATTTCATCGTCACCTGGACCAGCAGCGCCAGCGGCGCCGGCGACGATATCCGCTACCGCGGCTTCTACGCCGACGGGAGCCCCATGTACGACAGCTTGGCCAATCAGACGGGCTCCTTGTACGGCGAGGGCATCGCCAACGAGTCCCAAGGGGGCCAGCGGCGGTACTCGGATGTGGCGATATCACCTGCGGGAAGCCAGTTCGTCATCACTTGGACGAGCGCCGGGCAGGACACCAGCGGCGATGGGGTTTATACGAGGGTGTTCCAACGGACGGACAAGCAACTCCCCCGGCAAGTCTACAACACCGTTACCACGGACGCGGCCGGCCAGAATCCCATACCAGCCAGCGGGGCGCTGATCACCGACGCAGATAATCTGCTCAACACCCCGGTGACCACCACGTTCTATATGGACGTGGACTCGCCCTACAGCTATCAGGACCTCAACGTGTCGCTGACGGTCCGGCATGTGCGGGGAAGCGATCTGGCGATCGTCTTGATCGATCCGAGCGGCAATCGATACCGGTTGGTTACGTCCCAGCCGCGAGATGCCAGCGGCAATCCGGTCGAAGGCGGCAGCTTCAGCGGCACGATCTTCGACGATCAGGCGACGACCAGCATCGCCAACGGGACATCGCCGTACACCGGCAGTTTCATCCCCGAAGATCCGTTGAATCAAGGCGCGCCCACGGCCATGAAGGGAACCTGGAAGCTGGAGATCACGGACCAGCGGACCGGGCCGTTCGAGCCGGACCTCTTCTTCGCGACTCCGATCCCCGCGTACCTCGACGAGTGGAACCTCGATTTCCAGCCCATCGCGGCCCCCGGGCACGAAATCCGGGTGAATACGTCGATCTTGGGGAATCAAAGCTACGCCTCGGTGGCGATGGATCACCAGGGCAACTTTGTCGTCGGCTGGAGCGGCCGCGGCAACCAGACGGGGCAGACCGACGCTTCCGGCACCGGGGGCGTGTTCTTCCAGAAGTTCGACGCCACCGGCACGCCCATCAGCCTTAAGGGCACTGCCGGCCTCAATGAGACGCGAGTCAATCAGCTCACCGACGGCAATCAGCAGTTCCCCTCGGTGGCTTGCGACGCCGACGGCAACTTCGTGGTCGTGTGGACCGGTCCCGTCTCTACCACGGATCTGACGACCGACGTCTACATGTACCGCAGCAGGGCCGTGCAGGTCGCCGCGAATGAGTCGGCGCCCTGGGTGACCGACGTGCTTTCTCCCGACGGACAACACATGTTTTCGGGCGAAGTGCTTTCGGGAACCGTCTCGAAATTGACCGTGGTCTTCGACGAACTGATGTCGTACCGGGACGGGGACTCGGGACTACACAGCGTGCTCAACAAGGGCAATTGGCGTTTGACCCGCGGAGGCTCGGAAGTCTACAACATCGAGAGCATCACCTTCCAGCGCAACGCCGCGACTCGCAAGTACGAGGCCACGCTGACCTTCAATCCGCCGCTCGACGCGACGAACGGAGGCGATTATATCCTGACCGTCGGTGACGCGATTCGCGATGGGATCAACCAGGGAACGGACGGCCCGAACGCCTTGGACGGCGACTTCAATGGCACAGCCGGCACCAACAGCGCCGTGACCGGCGACTATGGGTACCGGTTCGCTTTTTCCGTGGCCGGTTCCTCGTCGTCGACGCAGAACGGCGCCGAGATCCGCGTGAACCAGAACGTTGCCCCCGTGGATCAGTTCTCACCGCATTACGGCATGGGTTTGGCCGAAGAGCGATCGACCAATTCCCTGGCGGTGGACCACGATGGAGACTTCGTGGTCGTTTGGACGAGATACGGGCAGGACGACCCGGCGGATTCGACCGGGGCGGGCGTCTACGCCCGCGTCTACGACCGCAAAAACAACCCGTTGACCAACGAGATCCTTGTCAACCAGTATGTCACCGGCGACCAGCGCAATGCGAGTGTGGCCTGCGACGCCACCGGCGATTTCGTGGTCGTCTGGGAGAGCGAGGGAGAAGATCCCAATGGAACGTGGGGCGTCTACGCCCGGCGATTCAGTTCCGTGGGCAAGCCCCTGGGCAACGAATTCCGCGTGAACACCACGATCGCCAACGACCAGGTGCACCCGGCCGTGGCCATGGACGATGCCGGCGATTTCGTGGTCGTTTGGGCCACGGGCGGGCAGCGCTACAGCTACTTCAACAACATTCGCGGCCAGTTGTTCGACCGCAACGGGGAGACCGTTGGCACAGAGTTCCTCGTTACCCGAAACAACCTGCCGGGCGTCAATGTCGACGGCAGCGCGGAGAATTCCCCTGCCGTGGCCATGGATCCGCTCGGTTCGTACTTTGTCGTGGCTTGGGATCAGATTACCCAGCAGATCAATGGCGTGGCCTACGACAGCGAGATTCACGCGCGGGTCTACAACCGCTTGGACGCCAACGGCAATGTTCTGGCTCCCAACACGAACACGAACGCCGAATTCGTTTTGGATGTGCCGGCGGGAGCGGTCGGGGGCTCGCAAATCCATCGAAGGGCCCGCAACCCCCAGATTGCGATCACTTCCGCCGACTTGTCGGGCGCTGCGACGCGGGCCGACGGTTTCATCGTGGCCTGGGAGTCGTATGCCGACGTGGACGATACGAATGCGGCCGACGCGATCAGCTACGGAATCTACTACGAGCACTGCACGCTCACCGGCGCGCTGGGCGCTCAGGACGCCACGCCGCAGGGGACGACCTATCAAGCCAACATGATCTACTCGTTGCCGGCCACTCCGACGCAACAGCAGTCGTACATCAGCGGTGCGCTTGGCGGCAACCAGGTGAATCCGTCGGTGGCCATGGACGCCGACGGCGACTACAGTCTGGTGTGGAACGGAAACGGCGCCCAGCCGCACGCCCTGGACACGACGAACGCGCTGGTGACCGATTCGGACGCGGACGGAATCTGGATTCGCAACTTCCACTCCTCGGGCAACGACACGTCGGAAGCCGTGACCGTTCAGACCCGAGTCAACCGTACGTCAACGGGAACCCAAGAATTTCCGACCGTCGGGATGACTCGCGACGGCAGCCGCGTGGTGGTTTGGAGCGGACGCGGCGCGGGCGACACCAGCGGGATCTACTTCCGGCGTTACGCTCAATCGACCGACAACGCCGGTCCGGTAGTCGGCGACGTGATCGTGGGCGGCACGTCGGTTGGCGTATCGAGGATTCAAGTCCCGGATCTTGCGACGGGCGGCACGACGGACATCCTGCTGAGTTCGGATTCGACGCTGGCGAACACGGCGGTCTCGACCTTGACGGTTGCCTTCGACGAAGACATGTTCCTCTCCACCGGCGACGCCGACAGCGTGAATAACCGGGCGAACTACCAGTTGACGCGCAACGGCGTCGACGTCAGCGGGTGGATCAAGAGCATCACCTACGGCTTGAACCCTGCAACCAACAAGTACGAGGCCGTCCTCCAGGTCAACGCTTCCGGAAGCACGCTGCCCAGCGGCCGTTATGAATTGACGGTCACGGGTAACCTGCGGGACAAGATGGGCAATGCGTTGGGCGTGAGCGGGATCTACCAGAACGGATACACGTCCGTTACTACCGAGTTCGACGTTGCCGGGCTGGAACCCGGCGGTCCCACGACTCCCGAGACCCCGGAAGCCTCCGCCCAAGTGATCGCGCGAAGCCGCGACGACAGCCCGGCGGTCGCCAAGGACGCCGCAGGCAACTACGTCGTGGTTTGGGTGGCGTACGGGCAGACGGTGGGGCAGACCGTCGACACGGCCAGGCAGGGGAACATCATGGCCCAGGCCTACGACGCCAACGGCAAGAAGATCGGCGGCGAGTTCGTCGTCAACCAGTACGTGGCCGGCAGCCAGATCAATCCCGACGTGGCCATGGACGACAACGGCAATTTCGTGGTGGTCTGGTCGGGCCAGGGCCAAGACGGGGCGAACGGGACCCTCGACACCACGGGGATCTACTACCGCCGGTTCCGCATCCTGTCCGATCCGGATTCCATCAGCGCCTTGGACAGCTATGAACAACGGGCCAACAACTACACGAAGAATATCCAGAATCGTCCGTCGGTGGCCATGGACCCGCGAGGCGATTTCGTGATCGCCTGGGACGGCGAAGGCCGCACCGGCAACCCCACGGGCAAGGGCAAGTTCGATTCCTACGGCGTTTGGGTCCGTCGTTACAGCAGCCTCGGGCAGGCTCTGGGGAACCAGGTCTTGGTCAACACCCGTGTGACCAAGTCCCAGGAAGCCCCGGACGTGGCCATGGACGGCAACGGCAACTTCTTCGTCGTCTGGCGAAGCGAGCGGCAGGGATCGGGCGCGTGGTCGATCTACGGTCAGCGGTACACCTGGAAGACGGGGGCCCGCCGAGGTGGGGAGACTCGCCTCAACAGCCTGGTGTACGGAGCCAAGATCACGCCCCAGGTGGCCATGGACAATTTCGGCAACAGCGTGGTCATCTGGTCCGGACTCCGCTCCGACGGTTATGGCACCCACGTGTACAAGCGGCAGTTCCGCCCCAATGGTGCGGGGATCGGCAGCCGCGAGACGACCGTCGACACGTCGGCCTCTGCAGGCTACCTCAAGCAGCAGGCTTCGGTCTCCATGTCGAGCGACGGCAAGTACTTCGTCGTCACTTGGGCGTCGTACGCCCAAGACGAGGCGAAACTCGATCCGCCTCGCCGGAGCGACGGCGTCTACGGCCACATGTTCTACAATGCCACGCCTCGCAACCTGAAGAGCACCTGGACGGACTACAAGGTCAACGGGAAGGCCGTGGGCGACTTCCGCCTCAACACGATCATCACCGGCGACCAGAACGATCCGGCCGTGGCCATGGACGCCACCGGCAACTTCTCGACCGCCTGGGTTGGGCCGCAGACCTTCACGACCCTTGACGACGACGGCGCGGCCACGACCACGGCCACCCGGGGCATTTGGACCCGCACGACGACGCTCAGCAAGGCGGTAAGCTCTTCGTCGTCGGCCAAGACCGCGAGCACCGGCACGGCGTCGGCCAAGCCCGTTGTCGCTGCCGCAGCCACGACCAGCACGGCCAGCCAAACCACCGCCTCGACCCAGTCCAGCTCTGGTTCGCTGACCGACAACCAGGTCCAAGACGCTGCGATCGCCGGGACCTATGCCACGCCGACCGTCGTTGGCCCGACGTTGCCGACCGCGTCCTCCGGTAGCAGCGCCACCCAGCTTACCGATTCCGCCCTCGCGGATCTGCTTGGCGCTGAAGGAAGCCTGGCCCAGGTGACGGATCTCGAATTCGCTTCGGGTCTGCCGACCGGCGTCTACGGCCCCAGCCTCCCGAGCTGAGGTGATTGAGCTGAGTCAACATCGTCCGAGACCCCGGGAAGCCTTGGCAAACGCCTTCCGGGGCTTCGCGCGGGCGGTGCCGCTGCCGGCCGGTGGCAGCGGCACCGCCCGTCTTGCGCCAGCCCCTCGCAGACCACCAAGCCGTGCCTCCGGGGCTTGACACATTGCGGCCCGTCTGCGACGTTTCTTCGTATGGATGCGAACTACGACATTCTCGGCTTGGGCTGCGTGGCGATCGACGACCTCCTGTACCTGGCGGGCTACCCAACGCCCGACAGCAAGATGCAGGTCGAACGTCGCGAGCGTCATTGCGGTGGGCTCACGGCCACGGCCCTGGTGGCGGCCTCGCGACTCGGCTCCCGATGTGCCTTTGCCGGCGTCCTGGGCGACAACGAACTTTCGCAATTTGTCCTTCGTCGTTTTGAGGAGGAAGGTGTCGACGTTAGGCACGTGTGCCGGCGACCTGAGGCTAGGCCAATCCACTCGATCATCCTCGTCGACCAGGCGACGAAGACCCGCACGATTCTCTACAGCCTCGACGGGGCCTTCGGTGCGGAGCCCGACTGGCCTGCGGAGGAGGTGATCCGTTCGGCGAGGGTGCTGTTTGTCGACCACTTCGGCACGGAGGGGATGGCGCGTGCGGCGCACGTTGCACGTCAGGCCGGCATCCCGGTGGTGGCCGACTTGGAGAGCGACCAGCATCCGGGCTTCGGGCAGCTATTGAATCTGGTCGATCACGTGATTCTGTCGCGAGACTTCGCCGCCCGGTTGACCGGCGAGGGCGATGTGGTCGCGGGCGTGTGCAAGCTTTGGTCATCGCACCGCCAGACGGCCGTTGTGACTTGCGGCGACCAGGGATGTTTCTACGTCTCTCGCGACGATCCCACGACCGTGCGGCATCAGCCGGCGTTCGCCGTCGACGTGGTGGACACCACCGGTTGCGGCGACGTGTTCCATGGCGCGTATGCCTCGGCGCTGGCCCGCGGTCTGGGGGTTCAGCAAAGGATGCGGTTTGCGGCGGCTGCGGCGGCGCTGAAGGCGACGCAGCGCGGCGGTCAGGCAGGCATTCCGACCCGTGAACGCGTGGAAGAGTTTTTGGCGAAGGACCCGTGAAACCGTCGCTTGTGCTTCAGCATCGCGCGGCGCCTCGCGGGCCATGCCGAAGCACAGCCTACTGGTCTGTCCTTTTCGACTTTACCAGTTGGGTGCCACTGCTGGCTTGCCCAGCAGTGCTGGAAGCACGGTTGGACAAGCCAACCGTGGCACCCGTAAACTCAATTTGGACAGACCACTACCGATTCCTTACCATCGGACCCCATGATGATCACGACCAAGACGCTGGCCGAAGACTTGGAGCAAGGGCTCGCCGAATTGCCGATGTTCGACGTCCACACGCACCTGGTAGGCGGCCGGCTCGGTGCCCGCGGACTGCACGACATCCTGCTGTACCACATGGTGGTCAGCGATCTTTACGCGGCCGGATGCCCCAGCGGCGGCCGGCTCACGCAGTATCCCGGCTGGCCGTCCGACGAAGAGGCTCGGGCAAGGCTCGAAGAGGCCATACCGTACCTGCCGCTGGTGCAGAACACGAGTTGTTCCTGGTGCGTGCGCATGATCTTGCGGGATCTCTACGGTTGGCGCGAGCCGATTACCACGGAGAATTGGCGCAAGCTGGACGGCATGATTCGCGAACACGCCGACGACCGCGCCTGGCACCGGACGATTCTGGAGCGGCTGAATATCCGTCGCACGGGCACGGAGTGGGCTCGGCGCGGCGAGGGCCTGGACGACGATCGCCTGCAATACGCCTTGGAATGGGGTTTCTTCACGCGATGCCAGTGGGGCGAGTTCGACACGGCCCTCTATGAGCTGGAACGCTGTTGGGGACGCACCCCGGAAAGCCCGGCGCCGATCGGCTCCGGTTCCCGCCCGGCCTCCGAGCGGATCATCCGCACCCTGGATGACGTTCACGCAGCCATCGCGCACTACGTGGCCAACATTCCTTATGGGCGCGTGTTGTCTATGGCCACGCATCTCTCCACCGACATCGACTTCCGCGCGGTGACCGAGGCCGAAATGGCCGCCGCGCTGGCGCGCCGATCGGATGCCGGCGCAGTCGAGCGCGACGTCTACGCCTCGTACATCAACGAGGTCTTCCTCACCGAACTGGAGAAGCACGGCCACGAGATCGTGTTCCAGTTCAGCCTGGGGGCAGAGCCGCTGCCGTTCGAGACCGGCAGCCGCCTCTCGCAGCGCACGATCGCCCAATTGGCCGAGATCATCGGCCGGCATCCCAGACTCCGGTTCCAGGCCTTCGTGTCCTGCCGGCACGCCAACCAGGCGCTGTGCATCATGGCCCGCGAGCTTCCCAATTTGAGCCTGGCCGGCTACTGGTGGCACAACTTCTTCCCGGACGTGATCCGCCAGGTGATGGCCGAGCGCCTCGACATGCTGCCAGTCAACAAGCAGGTGGGCTTCTTCTCGGACGCGTACGTCATCGAGTGGACCTACGGCAAGGCCCTGCTGGTTCGCAAACAGATGGCCCACGTGCTGGCCCAGAAGGTCGAGCAAGGCCAGTACTCGCGCAACGACGCGATTTCCGTGGCCCGGGCGATCCTCGACGAAACGCCGCAAACCCTGCTGGGGATGACTCCCTTTGCCGCTTAGCCCGCGGCCCGCGGAGGGAAGGCGGATCTCGGTCCCGCGATCCCGCGTCGCTGCATCCGGGCTAGAAGCCGTCGTTCCAGGGGGCGCTTGATCCGCGTGTACCAGTGTTCTTCCTCGGGATGAATCGGACGCACGAGGATGCAGACCAACCCGGCGAGCCTTCCGGCCATGATGTCGGCGAACAACTGGTCGCCGACCATCGCCGAGCGGCGCGGGTCGGCGCCCATGCGTTCGATCGCCCGGCGGCAACCGAAGGGAAGCGGCTTGCAGGCCTGAGAGACCACCGGAAGTCGCAAGGTCTCCGCCAGCCGGCCGATACGCGGCCCTCGGCCGTTCGAGACCAGGCAAAGCCCAATCTTCTCCGCCCGGAGGTGATCCAGCCAATCCGCCACGCCGGGCGCGAGGGCTTCGCACGAATAGCGCTTGAGCGTGCAGTCGACGTCCAGAAGCAGCGTATCCAACCCCAGGGAACGAAGCCTCGCGGGATCGAGATCCAAGACACTGTCGACCCGAAGATCAGGAGTGACCAGACGCCACATAAGAGGCTGCAAGTAGTAGGCCGTGGGACCGGAGCGATGGATTGCGGGGAGCGCCTTTGACGCGGCCTTCCTCTCAATCGGCGATCGTGTAGCGGACAATGCACCACAAGGCGTGGAACGCGTCTCGCAAACCGATCTTCTTGCCTTCCTTGTACGTGCGGCCGAAGTAGGTGATGCCGATCTCGTAGACCCGGTGTCTTCGCCGGGCCACCTTGGCCGTCAGTTCCACTTCGATGCCGAAACCGTTCTCCTTGAGCGTTGGAGCGATCTGCGCGATCACGTCGCGACGGAACACCTTGTAGCAGGTCTCCATGTCGGTAAGGTTCAAATCCGTCACCGCGTTGGAAAACGCGGTCAGCACGCGGTTGGCCACCGAATGCCAGAAATAGAGCACGCGGTGCGGCCCCCCGGCCGCAAACCGGGAACCGTAGACCACGTCTGCCACTCCTTCAATGATCGGCTGGAGGAGCAGCGGATACTGGATCGGATCGTACTCCAGGTCGGCGTCCTGGACCAGCACAATGTCGCCGCTGGCTTCGAGGAATCCGGTGCGCAAAGCAGCGCCCTTGCCGCGATTCTTCGGGTGGTAGACGATCTTCAAGTCGGCCTGCCCTTCCAAGGCGGCGAGCCGCTCGCGCGTGCCGTCGGTGCTGCCGTCGTCGACGATGACGATCTCTTTGGCGATCGGCACCGCCCGCACCCGTCGTAGCGTCTCCTCGAAGAAGTTCACCTCGTTATAGACAGGCATGACCACCGACAGGCGGAGGTCGGGCGGGATCCGATAGATCCCCAGTCGGCGGGCGATCGGCTCCGAGAACCACCGCTGCAACTGTTCCGGCGTAGGATCCGCGGACGATTCCGGGTGACCGCCACAGATTGGACAAGGGGACAAGGGTTTCTGGAGTTGGTCCAGTTCCGCCATGGAGTCTTCTTTGTCAGCTTGTGCGTCGAGTGGTTTGAGTGCGTGGGTGTCCAGCCGGGGCGACCGATGGGTTTCGGCACCCGCAGCACGATGACCGCAGCTCTGTAAGCGCCTATCCCATCCTACTATTGGCCTCTTCCGCCCGAGACGATACGATCTAGGCTTCGGTTGCAGATCTTGCCCGAAAGCGTCAAGTCTACCCGCAAGAGCGTTGAAATCAACCGGGGGGCATGTCTCCCGCAAAGAAGGGCCGTGCCCAGGCGTTTGGAAAGAATGTCCTCCCCCTGAATGGAGACTGTCATGTCGGTCGACATCGCCGTCGTTCCTGTGGCCGGGCGAGGAACCCGGCTCTTGCCTTTGACCAAGAGCCAGCCCAAGGAAATGCTCCCGGTGGGCCGCAAGCCGGTGGTGCAGTACGTGGTCGAGGAATTGACCCGCTGCGGCCTG
>CAZFKF010000007.1:0-18195 GCA_964518805.1 uncultured Planctomycetaceae bacterium
GTAAGAGCATACGCTCGAAAGCCCCCTGGAAGACTACCAGGTCGATAGGTCGGATGTGTACACGCAGCAATGCGCTGAGCTAACCGATACTAACGGGCGAATGCTTGGCCACATGTATTCAACGCTCCTCACAGAAGCAGACGGTAGGCAGATGGCAGTAGGCAGTTTTGCTGCCTAGAGCCGGTTGGCATATCGTGCTGCTCCCAAGAGCGCTCCCACTCAAGATGCAACACCAAGCAGTCGGCGTCTCAAGCGACGCCGCCTGCTTCTTTCCGGTGACGATTTCAAAAAGGTCACACCCGTTCCCATCCCGAACACGGTAGTTAAGCTTTTTGAGCCGATGGTAGTACCCAAAGTGCGAGAGTAGGTGTCGCCGGATTAATTCAACAAGCCCCCGAGGCCCGTAGGGACCTCGGGGGCTTCTCATTTCTTGTTTGGTCATTCGATCGGCCACACCACTCGTGGGATGGGGTTCTGGTGTGGTTGACGGTAACCCGGCGGGTGGGTGTGGGTTGGCGTGGCATGCACGAGGGGTTATAGAAGCCGTTTGGTTGGGATTTGTGGTTCGTGGGTGGGGGGCGACTTGAGGTGTTGCGCCTGCTCGGTGCTGAATTGGCCTTTGCGTCTTTTGGCACCTATAATTGACAGTAATCGCTTCTGCGGTAAGCTTCGTGCGGCTTTCAGGCGACGTGTTCCCGTTCTGGTCCAGGCCACTTCGCAGAAGCAAGGCGCTACAAGGTGAGACGATATGTTCTCCGAGCTTTTCTTCGAAGGTCCGCGGCCTTGGCCGTGTGCCGCCTGTTGCGGAGCCACGCCTGAGGATCGTGTCGGTCGGTGCCCCGAACGCTGTAACGCCTTTGTGATCGAGTGGCGAGGCGAGGTCTACGCCCGACTCGCGGCCGATCTCAAGAAACGAGGGTTGCGCGTCATCCGAAGTCGTGCGGCGGCGTTGGCGCCGTGGCGTTTTGGGCAATGCCAGTGGAATCTGATCCTGGTGAACCTCCAGGATCCGAAGCACGATGCCTGGTCGATCATTGAACGATGCCGGCAGGTGCGTCCGAATTCGCGAATCTGGGTGTATTCGGACCGCCTCCTGCCCAACGACCGAGCGATCGCCGAATTCGCTGGCGCAGATGCCATGATCGAGTACCGCGGTGATCTCTTCCGGCTGTCCCAGGTGATCTGCGCACGACTGGCGAGCCTGCCGGCCCGCCTGCCGGCCCGCCTGCCGGCCCGGCAATCGGCCCGCGAGTACCCCCACTTCCACGCAGTTGGCCTGGAGGGGACCAGCGGGCGTTCTCGAACGGAAAGCCTTTGCCACACCACGCCCCAGAGCACCTCGGATCTCTTCGAAGCCGATTGGGTCGTGCGGCCGGATCCGTCGGTGGCGGGGAGTTCGGGTGGCGCGCATTGAGACGCAACGAAGGCGCGGCCTGATGCCTGGAATCGGACGCGCTGCGCGAAGGTCTCAGGACGGACAGCCCGAGACGGGCGTTGCGCGCCTTAGCGAACGGCACACGCGAGTGTGCCTGCTGCTCTCTCGCCGCCATCGTCGGCGATATCATGGTACGGGATCCTCGGCGTGAAACCGAGATCCAGCCCGCATCCGATTGCACGATGGTCCCGTTTGACGACAGGCTGGATCGTGGCGGATAATGTTCTCGCGGGTTCGACGTCGGCGCCATTCGCCGGACTGGGAGCCCCCATCGGCGCACCGGCAAGCCGTCCCTGAAACGCGAGAGAATACATGCGTACGATTTGTCTTCGGTTCGCCCGAGTGTGTGTTGCGGTCTTAGTTCTTGGTCTTGGGCCCTGGCAGGGCCGCAGCGCGGAAGTCGTGTCCGAAAGTCCGTTTGGAGTTGTCTGCCCTTGGCCGGGGGTCGAAGCGGCGGGGGTCAAATGGTGCCGGGTGGGGGCAGGCGCCACGGCCTTCGTCAATTGGCCGGATATCGAAAAGACGCCCGGCTCATGGGATTGGACTGCTGCCGACAACGAGTTGAGACAGCTCGCCGATCCGCTCGGACTAAGCCTCCTGCCGATCTTCGGCTACACGCCGCGCTGGGCATCCCGGGCGCCCGACGACGCGGAGTCCCATTTCCATCCCCCCAAGGACCTCGCGCATTTCGCTCGCTTCGTGCGCCAGTGCGTGGCGCGGTACAAGCATCGGGTGAAGGTCTGGGAGGTCTGGAACGAGCCGAACATCGGCTTCTTTCGCGGCAGTGCCGCGGAATATGCGGAAATGGTCAAGGCGGCGGCCGTGGCCGCCAGACAAGAGGATCCCGACTGCCGCATCGCGATGGGCTGCGCCGGCGTCGACATGGATTTCCTGACACGGCTGTACGAGTTTGGCTGCGGGCCGTATGTGGACGTGCTCTCCGTGCATCCCTACCAGTGGGGCCGGCAACTGAACGACGGCTGGATGCTCGACAAGCTCCAGAATTGCCGGCAATGGATGGATCAACACGGGGACGCGCACAAGGAGATCTGGATTACCGAAATCGGCTGGAGCTTGTCCGAGGGGGTCGCGGCCCAGGAGCAGGCGAACCTCTTGGCCCAGGCCGTGGTGACGGCGCTCTCCGTGCGAGAGCGTCTCAAGGTGGAAAAGGTCTTCTGGTTCTGTGTCAAGGACTGGGGCGGCCCCGGCCACGGGTTGTTCGACGTGGCCGGAAAGCCTAAGCCGGCTCTGTCGGCCTACCAGACGGTGACCGCCGAACTGGCCGGCGCACGCTACCGAGGGGCGTGGAAAACGCCGGAGGGTGTGCGCGGCCACGTTTTCGAGCGGGCCGGCGAGCCGGTGCTCGTGCTCTGGACGGTCGCGCCCGAGGGAAAGGCTCGGGTCGAACTCAAGACTTCCGCTGTGCGTCTCGCGGTCCGCAACACCGCCGCTCAGAACATTGAATTGCCCGCGAACGCGGCCCAAACGGTGATCGACGTCACGCACGCACCGGTTTTTGTCACGGGGATGCGCTGGAGCGATGTCGACGTCGTTACAGCGGCTCCGTCCAAGGCCGCTGCGGCTCTGCCCGCCCGCAGAAAGCTCCCTCCGGTCTGGATCTCGGTGATGCCACCGCCGACGACCGCCCGGCCGTACTTGGCTTTGGGCGCGGCCGACGGGGTTTCATTGCGCGTGCACAACGACGGAGATCGGCCCTCGCAGGGCGAATTGAGGATCGAGCTGACCGGCGAAGGCAGCCTGCGGGCGTCCGGCCGGATTCCCTTCGACGTCGCACCGGCGACGGTCCGGCCGGTTGTCTGGCGAGTCACGCTTCCCGCGCGCAACGAACTTGCCTGCCAGCTTGCCCGGCTTCGCGTCGGGGGGCTCTGCGGCGAAACGCCGCTAGAGGCGATCGATCTGCCCGTCCGCCTGGTCCGCTCGCGGGCCATCGAGTTCGCGGCCAACAGTCATGTGGAGCGTCAGTATCTGCACAAGGCCGACAAGTCGGGCTGTGCGGATTCGATCCGCTTTGGCAGCGAGTTCGGCTACCGGTTCGACCTGCGCGCCATGCGTTCGGCCCAGTTGCGGATCAACGTAGGAGCCAACGCCGCCAATGCGTGGAGCGTGCTGGTCTCGAAGGACGACAAGGAGTACACCGTCGAGCGATCGGGCAAGTCGTGGCCGTCGTGGCAGACGATCTCGTTGGACAAGTATCTGGCCGGCCCGAGCGACGCCCCATCGCCCGTTTATGTGAAGATCCAAGGCACAGACTGCCAGGTCCGCGAGGTCATCCTTGAGTGCGGCCACGGCACGAGGTTTCCATGAACTCCTTACAGCGTTTTGGGTGTCTGTGGGCCGGCGCGGCCCTGCTGGCGACGATTCAGGGCTTTGCGTGGGCTCGCGCCGGCGAGTTGACGGCGGCTGCGCCCGCGAAGAAGATCGTCTTCTTCGGCGGCGTCAAGACGCACGGGCCCGGCGCCCACGAGCATCTCCAAGGGGCGCAACTCCTGAAGCAGTGGTTCGACACGACGCCCGGCCTGCCGCCAACGCGCACGCAGATCTTTCTCGATGCCTGGCCCAAGGACTCCGGCGAGTTGGACGCCGCCGCCACGATCGTGCTGATGTGGGAAGGATGGGATCTGCACCTGATTAGCTCGCGCAACAAGGACAAGGTGGAGAAGCTCGACCGCCTGATGCGGCGCGGGGTGGGGTTGGTCTGTTTCCACGCGGCCACGGCGGTTGACAACGACGTGGAACCGCAGTTCCTCGACTGGGTCGGCGGGAACAAGAAACGCGACTATTCGCTGCATCCCATGGCCCGAAACGTGGAAATCGCCCTGGCGGCGCCCGACCATCCGGTCTGCCGCGGCGTCCAGCCGATGCGGTTTGCCGAGGAGGAGTTCTACTGCAAGATCTTCTTTCGCCCCGGCGACCGCCGGGTCACGCCGATCCTGACGACGATGCTCCCGCCCGAGCGCCCCGAGAAGCAGGTCGTCGCCTGGTGCTATGAGCGTGCCGACGGAGGCCGGGCCTTCGCCTGCACCGGCCCGCATTACCTGGCCAGTTTTCACAACGCCGATCTGCGCAAGCTCGTCATCAACGCCATCCTCTGGACGGCCAAGATCGACGTGCCGAGTCGTCTGTGAACGTTCGTCGGAAGGCGACGGCGGAAGACGGGACAGGTTCAATATCCGAGGATGGTATTAGACCTGTACCGTTCTTCCATCTACTGGCGGACGCCGGCCTGCGACAGGAACCCCTGTCTGCGCAGCCACTCGAGCGAGTTGGTCTGCCAGGCCGACCACATCGGGCCTTGATATCCGTTGAGGCCGTGACCGCCGCGCGGCAATTCCAGGTACTCGACCGGCACGTGGTGTGCCTTCAGCGCGGCGGCGAACATCTGGCTGTTGTCGGGCGTGACTGCCGTGTCATCCTTGGCGTGAGCCAGGAACGCCGGCGGGGTGCGCTCGGTCACCTGCTTCTCGTTGGAGAACAGCTCCACGAGTTCGGGCTTCGGATCGCGTCCCAATAGGTTCGTCTTGGTCCCGCCATGGGTCGTCGGACCGAGCGTGATCACCGGGTAGATGAGGACGAGAAAATCCGGCCGGCAACTCACGCGTTCGAGCGGGTCGGGCGATCGAGGATCGCCGGCGTCGAAGTGCGTGCCCGCTGTCGAGGCCAGGTGCCCGCCCGCCGAGAAACCCATGATACCGATGCGGTCCGGGTCGATGTTCCATGCCTTGGCCTTGGCGCGGGTCAATCGCAGGGCCCGCTGGGCATCCAGCAGGGGCACGAACGCCTTGCCGTGCGGGAGCCGATACTCCAGCACAATGCCCGCGATGCCGTGGCCGTTGAGCCACTCGGCGATGCCGTGACCTTCAGGCCCCACCACGAGGCCCCCGTAGCCGCCGCCGGGACAAATCACAATCGCCGCGCCGTTGGCCTTCTCCGGCGACGGGCGATGGACGGTCACCGCGGCGCGAGACGCCTGGAAGGTCCCGTCGCCCACCGGCGCCTGGCCGGGCCAGAGGAGGATCTTCTCGGGCTTGGGCAGCGATCCGTCCCCAGCGGGCAGAAGCCCTGCCGACGCAACCGCGAGAACGAACGCGGCGAACGACGAGAGCCTCCTTGAATTCACGAGGATCGAGGCGGGGTATTGCACAGGGGTCTCCTTGAGCGGGCCGCGGAACGGAAGACGCCGTTTGTTTGAGCTTCTATCAGGATATCCCCTTGGCAGGCAGCGGTCCATGGGGACGAACCGTTAGCCCAGCCCTTGACGCGGGCGTCGAATCTGGCATGATGCCCGACATGAACTTTCCAGCCCTCGAGACGATCCAGACGTTCGTGGCCCCCGTGGTGATGATTTCGGCCAACGGCTTGTTGTGCCTGGCGTTCTACAATCGCATGAGCGCCATCGCCAACCGCACGCGGGCCATCAACAAGGAGCGATTCGATCTGTTGGCGGACCTCCACGCCAGGAACGCCCCGCCGGCCGATTCACTCGAAGTCGCCCACCTGAATCGGCGGATCGAGGTCCTCGATGAGCTTGGCCACCAGTTGTACGATCGGGCCTGGTGGGTGCGAGGAGCACTGGTGTGCCTCCTGGTCGCCGTGCTCTTGATGCTGGCCTGCTCGTTGGCCCTGGGTTTGTCGCCTCTGGCGCGAGGGCTGGACCTGACGGCACTGGCGTTCTTCGTGGCCGGCGCCCTGGTTATGATGGCGGGAGTGGCGATGGCCGTCCGGGAACTGCTCCTCACCTTGGAGCCGCTTCTGTTCGAGCACGAGCGGATGGAAGAGCCGCATCGGATTGTCGATCGACACGATGAGACGGCGTAAACAGGAGTCGACGCGATGAAGGGACGAATGGGTCATGTGTTTGCCCTGGGGGGAGTTGCCGGTGCATGGCTGATGGTGATGGTCGCCAGTGGGATCGCCGCCGATTGGCCGCAGTGGCGCGGACCGAACCGCGACGGGCAGGTCGTGGGCGTCACTCCGCCCGCCCAATGGCCGAAGGAACTGAAGCAACTCTGGAAGATCGAAGTCGGAGAGGGACATGCTTCGCCGGTGGTGGCTGGCGAACGAGTCTACGTGCTGAGCCGGGAGGGAGATGACGAAGTGGTTCGTTCGCTCAACCTGGCCGATGGCAAGGAACTTTGGTCTTGTCGCTACCCGGCCCCGTTCGTGATGAGCCCCTATGCCCGATCGCACGGCAAGGGACCGAAAGCGACGCCCGTCGTGGCCGGCGGAAGACTCTATACGCAGGGGATCGACAGCATCGTGTCGGCCTGGGATGCGAAGACCGGAAAGCGGCTCTGGCAAGAGGATTTCTCGAAGCGGTTCAGCCAAACATCGCCGCTATTCTACGGCGCGGCAGCCTCACCGATGGTCGATGGCGATTGCTTGATCGCCATGGTCGGCCGGCTGGGCGGTGGGGCACTCACGGCGCTGAACCGCGAAAACGGCAAGGCGGAGTGGGAATGGACCGGGGACGGCGCGGCCTACGCTTCGCCGGTCTCGGCCATGCTGGGCGGCGTGAAACAGTTCGTCACGCAATCGCAGAACGCCTGCATCGGCATCTCGGCGCGCGACGGCTCGCTCCTGTGGAAGATCGACTTCAAGACCGAGTACGATCAGAACATCGTGACGCCGGTGTTGGTCAACGACCTGGTGTTGTTCGCCGGCCTAGGGCATCCGGCCACGGCCTATCGCGTGGTGAAGAACGGAAACGCGTGGGAGCCCAAACTGGTGTGGGAGAACGACGATGCGGGAATGTACATGAGCTCACCGGTCGTGGCCGGCAATCGGCTGGTCGGCTTCTCGCAGAAGAAGAAGGGATCCTTGTTCTGCCTCGACGCAGCCATCGGCAAGACCGCTTGGACGAGCGATGGCCGCCTGGGCGACAATGCCGTGATCCTCGCATGGGGACCTTTGGCTCTGGCGCTGACTACCAACAGCGAATTGATCGTCTTCAAGCCGGCGGCCGAAGCCTTCGAGCCGGTCGTCCGCTACCGCGTGGCCGGCACGCCCACTTGGGCCCATCCGGCTGTCGTCGCCGATGGCGTGCTGGTCAAGGATGCGTCAACCTTGGCCTTGTGGACCTGGAAGAAGTAGAGCTCCTGTTCAGCGAGGAATCGATCGTGACAAATTCCCATCAAGTGCTTGTTTCGCTGATCTTCCTTCTCTGCGCCTGCTGGGGGACAGCCGCCGCCGGCGACGAGATCCAGGCGACCGTGGTCCGGCGGCCGGCAACCGTCCCGGCGAACGTACACTACGCGGGCAATCGCGAGCCGCTTCTGGCCAGCCCTCTGGTGCGGCTGCCGGTGGGGACGGTCAAACCGCGCGGCTGGCTCCGCAAGCAGATGGAACGGATGGCCGACGGCTTCACTGGTCATCTCGACGAGTTGAGCGACTTCCTCCGTCCTGAAGGCAACGCCTGGCTCAGCCCCCAGGGAGAAGGCGACAAGAGCAGTTGGGAGGAGTTGCCCTACTGGCTCAAGGGTTTCGGCGATCTGGGTTACCTGCTCGACGACCCGCGGATCATCAAGGAGGCCCGGCGGTGGATCGAGGCCGCCCTGGCCAGCCAGCGCGACGACGGCTACTTCGGCCCGCGCAACAACGCGGGCAAGAGTCCCGACGTCAAGGCCGGCAAGGCCGACATGTGGCCCAACATGGTCATGCTCAACGCCCTGCAATCGTACCACGAATACTCGGGCGACGATCGCGTGCTGAAGCTCATGGCCCGCTACTTCCGCTGGCAACTGTCCATTCCGGAGGCCGATTTCTTGCTTCCGTTCTGGCAGCAGCAGCGGGCGGCCGACAACCTGGCCAGCGTCTATTGGCTGTACAACCGCACGGGCGAGTCGTGGCTTCTGGAACTGGGCGAGAAGATCCACCGGCGCACGGCGAACTGGACCGATGGCGTGGCGAGTTGGCACGGGGTGAACATCTCGCAGTCGTTCCGCGGTCCGGCCGTGTATTACCAGCAGTCCAAGGCCCCCAAGTTCTTCGCCGCCACCGAACGGAACTACCAGGCGGTGCGCGACCTGTACGGCCAGGTGCCCGGCGGCCTGTTCGGCGCCGACGAGAATTGCCGCCCCGGCTACAGCGACCCGCGCCAGGCGGCCGAGACGTGCACCATGGTCGAGATGATGTACTCGCACGAGGTGCTCTTGGCCATCAGCGGCGATCCGAAGTGGGCCGATCGCTGCGAGGACGTGGCGTTCAACTCGCTGCCGGCCTCGATGACCGCGGACCTCAAGGCCCTGCGCTACCTGACCGCGCCCAATATGCCCCTCTCGGACCGCGCGGACAAATCGCCGGGCATCCAGAACGGCGGGGCGATGCTGCTGTTCGATCCGCGGTCGCACCGCTGCTGCCAGCACAACGTGTCGCACGGCTGGCCGTACTTCGCCGAGAGCCTCTGGATGGCAACCGCCGGCAACGGTCTGGCGGCCGTGATGTACGCCCCCTGCGAACTGAAGGCCAAGGTGGGCGAAGGGGTTGAAGTCTCGATCGTCGAAACGACCGACTATCCGTTCGGCGACACGATCGAGTTCGCAGTCTCCTCTGCCCGCGAGGTGAGTTTCCCGTTGACGTTGCGCGTTCCGGCCTGGTGCGAGAAGCCCGCGATCGCGGTCAACGGCGCCAACGTGACGGTTGCCGGAGTCCCGGGGTCCTATGTGGTGCTCGACCGAATTTGGAAGGGCGGCGACAAGGTCACGCTCAGGCTGCCGATGCAGATCAGCGTCACGCGTTGGGCCAAGAACAAGAACTGCGTCTCGGTCGACCGGGGACCGCTGACGTACTCGCTGAAGATCGGCGAGCGGATCAAGCGCGTGGGCGGCACCGACAAGTGGCCGGCGGTCGAGATCCATCCGACCACGCCGTGGAACTACGGGCTGGTGCTCGACGATCGCAACCCCGCCGCATCGTTTGAAGTGCGGCCGAAGCCCGGCCCGCTGCCGGCGCAGCCGTTCGATTGGGATGTGGCTCCCATCGAGTTGGCGGCCCGGGCCAAGAGGATTCCGAACTGGAAACTCGACCCCAAGGGCCTGGCCAACATCCTCCGCGAAAGCCCGGTCAGATCGGCCGAGCCCACCGAGACTGTCACGCTGATTCCGATGGGCTGTGCGCGGCTGCGGATCGCGTCGTTCCCGGTGATCGGCAGCGGCCCCGACGCCCAGGACTGGCCCGAGGCCCCGCCGGCGCGCCACACTGCTTCCCACTGCTTCGAGAGCGATACGGTCGACGCGGTGAGCGACGGGCTGCTGCCGAAGAACTCCAACGACCACAACATTCCGCGCTTCACCTGGTGGCCTCGCCGAGGCACCGAGGACTGGATCACCTATGACTTGGAAAAGCCTCGCAAGGTCTCGGCCGTCGAGGTCTACTGGTTCGACGACACGGGCGTGGGGCAGTGCCGCGTGCCGAAGTCGTGGCGCCTGGAATGGCACGACGGCCAGACATGGAAGCCGGTCGCGCCGGCCGGTCCTTACGGCGTCGCGAAGGACAAGTTCAACCGCGTCCCGTTCGAGCCGGTTACGGCCAGGCAGCTTCGCATTGTGGTTACGTTGCAGCCGGAGTTCTCCGGCGGGATTCTGGAGTGGCGCGTGAAATAGGCGATTGGAGCACGAAGAGCGGATCGCTTCGATCTTCGGCGGCGGACGACGATTGTCCTCAGTCCGTTTCGATGCAGCGGAGCGTGCGAGCCTCTTACATGCCGAAGTCTTCGGCAAAGAGCTTCACCAGGGCATCGAGAACCTGCTCCGCGTCGGGCCCCTGGGCGGCGAGGGTGATCTGCGATCCCTCGGGAACGCCCATCGAGAGGATTTGCAGAATGTCGCCGGCATCGGCCTTGTGATGGCCGTTGCTGATCTCGACGTGCGATTGGAACTGCTTGACGGTCTTCACAATCGCCAGACTCGGCCGGGCGTGCAGGCCCGCCTTGTGCGCCACGGTCAACTGACGGGTTGCTCTCGCTGGTTTCACGGACATGGGCCCGTCCCTGAAATGCGCCTTGGTGCGTCCCCTCGTCACGACACTACTTTACTCGTTGCTTGGTGCGTCGCGAAAGACCTTCCTTTTGGGGGAATGGTGAGGCGTGCATTCCATCCCGAAGCGGCGACGCGTCTGGCTGAACGGTCAGGCTATGCGCCGTCCCTGCACCAGGCGGCAAACCGCTCCAGCAGGCACTGGCTGAACGAGTCCATGGCCACGATCCGCGCGGCGATCTCGGCGCGGATGGCCGCAGGGTCGATGTAATCCAGCGCCGCGACCTCGGCTGAAAAGCTCGGCTCTTCCAGCCACTCGTCGATCAGCGAAGGGGTCATCTCCACGTGGAATTGCACGCCGTACGCCGACGGGCCGATACGGAACGCCTGGTTCGCGCACGAAGCGCCCCGGGCCAGGTGTACCGCCCTGTCAGGCAGGTCGAACGTATCGCCGTGCCACTGGAACACCGTCTCCACCGGCCCGCGACCGCGGAATAACCGGTCCTCGCCGGCCGCCGGGAGGACCTCGATCTCATACCAGCCGATCTCCTTCACCGGATTGCGATAGACCGGCTTGCCGAATGTCTTGGCCAGGAGTTGCGCCCCCAGGCAAATTCCCAGCGTGGGCAGTTGGCGCAGCACGGCCTGGCGAATCCAATCCAGTTCGGGACGTAGGAAGGGATGGGACTCGACGTCGTCGACGTTCATCGGGCCGCCGAGAATCACCAGACCGCAGGCCCGCTCCAGCGGCAGCGATTCGGGCAGCGTATCAAATAGATCGATCGGGTATTGCGGCAGGCCTGCGCGGACCAGCACGTGCTCCAGCGACCCGATGGGCACGTGGGACGCGTGGCGGAGTACGATCACGGGTCTCGACATGGATGGCAGCTCACGGAGAATTGTACGCCCCCAGTCAGCGTACTATAATCGACGCGGCGGTTGTCGGTAAGAGCAAGTTGCGGTTGGTGATAGACCCGCGAGTGATGCTTCGGCGCCGCGAGTTCGCGTCGTTTTGCTGAAGCATAACCTACGGGCAAGCCCGCGGGGCGTTTGTCGGCAGGAAGGTGGTTTCGACCATGTTGGAACGTCTCATCGTCCGACGCGTGCTTGTGACGACGGGCGCCATTGCGTTGCTGTGCAGTCCCGCCATGGCCGGTGAAATCAGACTGGCGACCGACGCCCCGCAGCCGCTTCCGCCGCACGAGAGCGTCAAGCGGTTTCAACTCCCCAAGGGCTTCCACATCGAGTTGGTGGCCGGCGAGCCGCTTGTGGCCGATCCCGTGGCCATGGACTTCGACGCCCGCGGCCGGATCTTCGTCTGCGAGATCCACGGCTACAACCTCGAAGGGTATCTCGACATCCTGGAGTTGAACAAGACCGGCGTGCTCGACAAAGCGGTGCGCCGCGTTCCGGCCACCCCGGAGGCGGTCAAGATGGCGGCCGAGAACCAGTACGGCACCGTCAAGCTCCTGGAAGACGCCGACGGCGACGGACGCATGGATCGCGCCCACGTGTGGGCCGATCGCCTGCCGCCGTGCTACGGCGTGGTCGCCGCGCGCGATGGAGTGATCGTGCTTTGTGCGCCGGACATCCTTTTCCTCGCCGATCGCGACGGCGACGGCAAGGCCGAGGTCCGCGACAAGCTCTTCACGGGCTTCGGGCTCTATGACCTCTGGTCGCGGATCAACAATCCCCGCTGGGGTCTCGATAACTGGATCTACGCGGCCAACGGCATCGACAGCGGCGGCACGATCCGCGGGCCGGCCTACCCCAACGGACTGCCGCTGCCGGCCACGAGCTTCCGCTTCAGGGCCGACGGCAGCGTCTTGGAACCCACCAGCGGCTCGTCCGGCGGATTCGGACTGGCGATCAACGACTGGGGCGACCGCTTCCTGGTCGCCAATCAGCAGCATGCCCTGCTGGTTGCCCCGCTGGCGCACGGCTCGATGATCCGCAATCCGTACTATGCCGCGCCGAATCCCGTGGTGAACATCTCCACCTACGGTCATCCGGCGAAGGTCTATCCCACCAGCCAGCCCGACCCCTGGCGCCTCGCGCGCAGCAAAGACCCCGCCTGGGTCAAGTTCTACGGCGCTGCCGAGACCACGGCCAACGGGTTCTTCACCGCCGCCAGCGGCCAGGCGATCTATCTCGGCGACCAGTTCCCGGCGGAGTTCTACGGCAATCACTTCAGCGTCGACAACGCCCAGAACATGATCCACCGCTGCCTCTTGGCCGAGGAGGGCGTGCTGTACTCGGCAAAACGCCCCAAGGAGGAGGAGACCAAGGAATTCCTCACGTCGACCGAAGAATGGTTCCGGCCGGTCAATCTGACGACCGGTCCGGACGGGGCCCTGTACGTGGTCGACATGTATCGGGCGATCATCGAGGACTACTCCGCCATTCCGCGCTGGTTGCAGCAGATCTACATCGAGTCGCTGATCGCCGGGGCGGACAAGGGACGGATTTGGCGGATCGTGGCCGACGGGCCATCCAGGCCCCGCGCGCCCGACCTTGCCAAGGCCCCGCCCGGCCAGCTCGTCGGCGAATTGGCCAGCGTCACCTGGTGGCGCCGCCGCACGGCGCAGCGGCTGCTGGTCGAGCGGGGCGAGAAGTCGACGATACCGGCGCTGTCGGCGATCTTGCGCGACGCCAAGGCGCCACAGACGCGGCTGCACGCCCTCTACACCCTCGAAGGTCTGCGCGCCTTGTCGCCCGATCTCGTGCTCGAAGCCCTCGACGATCCGCACTTCGCCGTGCGCCTCCACGCCCTGGCGTTGTCCGAGCCGTGGCTCGACAAGGAACCTCGCCTGCTGGAGAAGGTCGTGGCCTTGGCCGCCGATCCGCGGCCGCGAGTCGCGCTACAGGTGGCGCTCTCGCTTGGGGCGAGCAAGGACGCGAAGGCGGTGGAGGCCCTCAAACGGCTTGCCGCCCGGCACGGCGCCGATTCGTGGATGCAGGCCGCGATCCTCAGCTCGGCGGCCGAATCGGCCGCGGATCTCCTGGCGTCGATCCTCCGCCAGCCCTCCGAGGCGGGCGAGGCCGTGACGCTGGCGCCTTCGCTGGCGTCGATCGTCGGGGCCCGGCGCCGCGACGCCGAACTGGGTCGCGTGCTCGAAGCGGTCGCGGTCGTTGGGGGCGATCGCGCCGTCGCGATTCAGGCCGCCTGCCTCAAGGGTCTGCTGGAAGGGTTGAAGCAAGCCAGGTCGCAGCCGGCCGAACTGGGGGCCGGCCAACTGGGCCTGAGGCGGCTGTTGGCCCACGGCGAACCGCAAATCGCCGAACTCGCCCTGGCCGTCGCAGGCCGCGTGAGGTTGAAAGACTCGCCGGAGATGCAGGCCGCGCTGGCCACGGCTGCGAGGCTGGCGACGGACGGCGAAAGGAACGTCGACGATCGGCTCGGCGCCATTGCCCTATTGAGCGGCAGCCCATACAAGGAACTGGAACCGATCGTGGCCAGGCTCCTCGACGCGCGCCAACCTTTGGAGATTCAGTTGGCGGCGATCCGCGCGGTGGCCTCGCTCGACGAACCGCAGGTGGCCGGGCTGCTCTTGGGCGCATGGCAAAGCAGCACGCCCAAGGTGCAGGCCGCGGCCATCGACGCCGTGTTCAGCCGTCAGAACCGTCTGCCGAACCTGCTCGACGCCCTGGCCGCCAAGAAGATCCCCGTCGCCGGTCTCGAGCCCATCCGCCGCGCGCAGCTTCTTGAAAACCCCAACCCGCAGATCCGGCAGCGGGCCCGGGCGGTCCTCGGCTCGCAGTCGGCCAACCAAGACCGGCAGCAGGTCATGACCCGCTACCTCGCCGCCCTGAACGCCCCGCGCAACACCGAGCACGGCAAACAGGTCTTCGAGAAGCAGTGTTCCAAGTGCCACCAGGTGCAGGGCAAGGGCTTTGTGGTGGGGCCCGATCTGTCGTCCAGCACGCGCCGGTCGGACGAAATGCTTGTCTCCGACGTCCTCGAACCGAGCAACCAGATCACCACCGGGTACAATCAATACACGGTGGTGACCGAGGACGGCCGAATCTTCACCGGCGTCTTGGCCGTCGAGACGGCCACCAGCGTCACGCTCCGCAAGGAGAACGCCGTCGACGACGTCGTCCTCCGCAAAGACATCGAGGCCATGGCCGCTTCGACCAACTCGATGATGCCCGAGAACCTCGAAAAGGAGGTCGCGCCGCAAGACGTGGCCGATCTGATCGGCTACATCCGCGAGGCCTTCGGGCCGGTGCCGCCGCCGGTCGTGAGTCTCTTCGAGGACGACAGCGCGTTCGCCGAAATGCTCAACGAAGGCGGGGGCCGGGCGCGCGTCGAACGAAGCGACAAGTTCAGCGGGGCCGCAGCCCTGCACATGGCGCCCTTGCAGCGGTCCAACGCCCGCATCCCCGGCTGGCAGTACCGGATCGCCGAAAACCCCGGCCCGGGCGAGTTCCGCTACCTCCGCTTCGCCTGGAAATCGCTGGGCGGACACGGCGTGATGATCGAGCTGGCTGCCGACGGCCAGTGGCCGCCCGCCGAGAAGCCGTTACGCCGCTACTATGCGGGCCAGAACACCAGCGGTTGGGCCGCTGTCCCGGTGTCGCCGCACGCACCGACGGAATGGACCGTCGTGACCTGCGACCTCTGGAAGGACTTCGGTGCGTTTGCCCTCACCGGCATCGCCCCCACGGCCATGGGCGGCGACGCCCTCTTCGACCGCATCGAGCTGCTCCGGTCGCTGGAAGTGCGATGAGGGGTTCGGGATTCGACGTAGGTCATGCTTTGGCATGACAAGGCTGTAGGTTATGCTGAAGCATAACCTACAGGACCCTTCCTATGACCTTGATCCTCGAATACACCGCCCAAACCACCATCCCTGTGGAGATCGAAGGGTTCATTCCCGCGGCCCTCGGCGGCAAGAGCCGCGGCGATATCGAGCGGCTGGAGGTCTTGCACGGGAATCGGAGAGTGCCCTTGGCCGACTTGTTTCGCGTGTCGGGCGATGCGGCCGATGGGCAGATCGAGTTGCGGGGCGACTTGTCGGGCGTCCATTGGATCGGCGCGGGCATGGATCGCGGCGAGATCCGCGTCGTGGGCCACGCCGGCCGCCACGCGGGAAGCGAAATGACCGGCGGACGCCTCCTGGTGGAAGGCAACGCCGGCGATTGGCTGGGCGCGGAAATGCACGGCGGGCAGATTCGCGTGCGGGGGCGAGCCGGAAACCTCGTGGGCGCCGCTTATCGCGGCAGCCCCAGCGGCATGACCGGCGGAACGATCCTCGTCGACGGGGCAGTGGGCGACGAGACCGGCCAGCGCATGCGGCGCGGGCTGATTGCGGTGGGCGGGGCCGGCGACAGCGTGGGCTTCGGCATGCTCGCCGGCAGCATCCTGGTCTTTGGCCCTTGCGGCATCCGCCCGGGCGCCGGCATGCGCCGCGGTACCATCGCCATCTTTGCTGCGCAGCGTCCGGCGCTCCTGCCCACCTTCCGCTACGGCTGCCGGCTGCGCCCGTTGTTTCTCGCCATGCTGCTCAGGGAACTGTCGCGTCTGGACTATCCGGCACCGCCATCGCTTTGCGCCGCGGATTGCGAACTGTATCACGGCGACTTCGTGGCCCTCGGCCGCGGCGAAGTGCTGTTGGCGCCTTGGTAGGGTGGGCCAAGCGAAGCGCCGGCCCACCGGTGTCGAGGACACTACGCATCTTCCGTGGTGGGACGGCACCTCGTTTGTCCGACCCTACGGTCTGTGGTCCTGCGGTTCCTCACGCGTTGAGCTTCACGCTCGGATCGTCGGCCACGTTGACCCAGACGTGAACGTGCGGCGCGCCGCGGAAGTGCCAGACAAAGGCCGGGCCTTCCAGCCGCCAGATGTCCCAGACGCGGTCGCTTCCCAAGTCGTCCTGTTTGTAGAAGGCCAGCGAGAGGTGGTCCAGGCCGCCTTGCTTCTTGAGGCACGCCAGCACGTCGTCGCCGTCCGCCTGCCGATAGGGCTCGATCAGTTTTTGCAGCACCTGCTGGAGGTGTTCTTTCTGGTCGTCGGAAAGAGCTTTGACTGGGAGTCCGGGGAACCGGCCCTTGCGCCCCTGGAATGCCACGTGGCTCTCTTCCGGGGCTCGATCGAGAAGGGCCTGCTTCTGTTGCTTGCCGTCGAGTATGCGAAAGACGTTGTTGGCGGCCAGGGCCTGGGGCCAGAAGATGTTGCCCGGGTGATCGGGCTTCTCCGTGTCGCCGCTGGCGGCGTGGCCGTAGAAGATCGGGCCGCCGAAGGCCACGTGTTCGGCCGAGTGGCCGTCGCAGCGGAGCGTCATGTGGCGGCCGGTGAGCACGAACTCGAACTTGCCCTGGCCCGGCCGGCCGAAGATGGCAATACTCTGCCGCACGCCCCAGCCGCCGGCATCGTCCGTGAGTTGCCTGTCGAACTTGGCGTGCCACTCGGGCCGCGTAATCCCTTCAAAGATGTCGCGGATCATGCGCTGCTGATCGGCCGAGAAGAAATCGCTTCGGATGGCTGGCCGCGTGATCCGCCAATTGTTGGCGACGCGGGTGCGCAACAGCCCGCGATCCGGGTCGACGTGCTCCCAGTCGAAACAGATCGTCCGCCGCTGCGAGTCACTGAGCGAGTCATAGAGCAGTTTGACGACCGTTTCCGGGACCTTCTGCTCGCCGGCCGAGGCGGCCTCGGTGGCGGCCCAGCCCCCGGCAGCCACGACACTCGCCGCGCCGGCTGTCGCCGCGCGGAGAAAATCGCGCCGGCCTACGAAGGCGAGGTCCTCTTCACATTCCGGGCACCGACGAGATGTTGCGCTCACGAGAAACTCTCCAAGAAGGGGCTCTGGGGAGACGCCGATTCGAGCGTGCGCGAACAGGGCCTTGGCTGCGCGGCATATTCCGGCCAGACACCCGCTGCCAGGCGCATCATACGGAGGAGCCCGGTCGCGGGCAAATGCCGTGCGCAAGACATTCACGAGGTCGCTACGAGTCCGGAGGCGCTGTCGCGGTCGCCTGCGCGTTGCCGGCTCTGGTAGCTTTGTAGGGTGGGACAAGCGAAGCGCAGGCCCACCGCAAGGCGATTCTGGTGGGCCTGCGCTTCGCTTGTCCCACCCTACGGTCTAGAATACGGGGGTATGCCTGAACTGCCCGAAGTCGAAACGATGCGCCGCGGAATTCTCTCCGTGGTCGGCATGCGTATCTCTGGCATGCGCATTCCCGCTTCCCCTCTGCGCCCGATCACCATAGAGCCCTCTGCGGCCGAGTTTCGCGGGCGGATCGTGGGCCGAAGAATTGTCTCGGTGGGCCGGTGCGGCAAACGCGTGCTGGTGGAACTGGACTCGGCCGAGCGGATCGTCATCGAACCCCGCATGACGGGCCGCGTGCTGTTGGGCAATCCCCCCGATCGCAAGCACCTTCGGCTGGTCTTCACGCTGGCGCGAGGGCGCGAGCGGGGGGCGGGCGATGGAAAGACCGAGTTGTTGTTCTGGGATTCTCGCGGGCTGGGCGTTGTCCGGCTGCTGACGCCCGAAGGCTTCGCCCGCCAATTAGGACCCGAAACCCTGGGGCCGGATGCCCTCCAAATCACCGTCGAACAACTCCAGGAGCGGCTGGGGAGAAGCCGCCGAGCCGTCAAAGCGGCCCTGCTGGACCAGAAGGTGCTTGCCGGCGTGGGAAACATCTATGCGTCTGAACTGCTGCATCGCGCTCGGATTCACCCTGGCGCGGCGTGTTGTCGGCTTCGCCCGATCCAATGGCGGCGCCTTCATGCCGCCATGCGCGATGTGCTCCAGGAGGCCCTGG